>JAQBZT010000222.1 GCA_027622355.1 bacterium
GGGGCCCTGGAGTTCCGTATCCACCTGGGCCGCGCCGCCGTACTTGACCACCACCGTTTTCCCCGAGAACCGCTGAATATAGGGCAGGGCCTCACTCAGGGTGTCGGCTCTTGTTTTTGCGTCCATCGCCTTGCGTCCTTTTATAAAGCGGGGCCGGGAAGACTCCGGCCCTCAAGCCGGAAGAATATACACCCCCCGGCAGGAAGGGGCCAAGAGGGATTCCGGGGATGGGGAAACAGCCGGGTGGAGCGATTTCAGAGGATGTAGCGGCTCAGGTCCTGGTCCGCAACGATGTCGGCGAGGCGCTGCTGGATGTAGGCCGGATCGATCATCACCTCGGTCTCCTCCATCTCGGGCGCCTCGAAGGAGATGTCCTCCAGAATGCGCTCCATGATGGTATAGAGACGGCGGGCGCCGATGTTTTCGGTCTGCTCGTTGATCCGGGCGGCGAACTCGGCCACCGCCTGGACGGCTTCATCCGTGAAGCGGATGGTGACACCCTCGGTGGCGAGCAGGGCGGGGTACTGTTTGAGAAGCGCATTCTCGGGCTCCTGGAGGATCCGGACGAAATCCTCCTTCCCGAGGGAGTTGAGCTCCACCCGGATGGGGAAGCGGCCCTGTAGCTCGGGCAGCAGATCCGAGGGCTTGGACATGTGAAATGCGCCCGCGGCGATGAAGAGGATGTGATCTGTCCGCACCGGGCCGTACTTCGTGTTCACCGTCGAGCCCTCGACGATGGGCAAGAGATCGCGCTGCACCCCCTCCCGCGAGACGTCCGGGCCGTGTCCGCGGCCGTTTCCGGCGGCGATCTTGTCGATCTCGTCGAGAAAGATGATGCCGGACTGCTCGGTCCGGGCGATGGCCTCGGCGTTCATGCTGTCCGGGTCGATCAGCTTGTCGGCTTCCTCTTGCGCGAGCAGGGCGAAGGCATCGGGCACATTCATGCGCCGCGCCCGCGTCTTTCCCGGAAACATCCCGCCCATCATCTCCTTGATGTTCAGCCCCATCTGCTCGAGGTCTATCCCGCCGAGCACCTGGATCTCGGGCCCCTTGTCGGCGATTTCGAGCTCCACCTCGCGTTCGTCGAGCTCGCCCGCGAGGAGCATCCCGCGGAATTTCTCCCGCGTCCGCTGGTAGTGCTGCTCGCCCAGGGGATCGCGGTTTTCCTCTTGCGGGTTGAAAGCGCCGAAGCCCGGCGGGCGGGGCAGAAGCAGATCGAGAAGCCGCTCGACGGCTAGCTCCTCGGCGCGGATATGGTTTTCCTCCCGGAGCTCCTCCTGGAGCATGTTGCGGGCCAGCTCCACCAGATCGCGGATGATGCTCTCCACGTCACGGCCCACGTAGCCCACCTCGGTGAACTTGCTGGCCTCGACCTTCAGGAAAGGGCTCTTGGTGAGGCGGGCGAGCCGCCGGGCGATCTCGGTTTTGCCGACGCCGGTCGGGCCGATCATGATGATGTTCTTCGGGGCGATATCGTCCCGCAGATCGTCGGGGAGCTGTTGCCTGCGCCATCTGTTCCGCAGCGCGATGGCGACGGCGCGCTTGGCTTTGCTCTGGCCGATGACGTAGCGGTCGAGTTCCTGAACGATCTTGGAGGGGATCAGGTCTTCCATCAGATGACTTCCACCGAAATGTGGTTGTTGGTGTAGACGCAGATCTCGGCGGCGATGCCCAACGCGCGGCGGACGATTTCCTCGGCGGTGAGATTGGGATCGAGCTGGAGTATCCCCCGGGCGGCACCCATGGCGATGGGGCCGCCGCTGCCGATGGAAAGGACGCCGTCGTCGGGTTCAATGATCTCGCCGCTTCCCGAGAGGATCAGGATGGCGTCCTTGTCCGCCACCGCGAGAAGGGCTTCCAGGCGGCGGAGCACCCGGTCCGTCCGCCAGTCCTTTCCCATCTCAACGGCCGCGCGGGTGAGATTTCCGGCGTATTGTTCGAGCTTTCCCTCGAAGCGCTCGAAGAGGGCGATGGCGTCGGAGGCCGAGCCGGCGAACCCGGCGAGCACTTTTCCCCCGCTGAGCCTTCTGATCTTGACCGCCCTGTGCTTCACGGCCGTCTGGCCCATGGTGACCTGTCCGTCCCCGCCGAGGGCCGTCTGGCCACGGTAGCGGACGCTGAGAATGGTGGTGGAGCGGATGATTTCGCCGGGCACGGTCATGGGGTCTTCCTTCTCTTTCGCGGTTCGGTATTTCCCTTTGCACGCCCCCGCCCTCCCGCTCGGGGGTGGGCGTCATCATATACCCTGCGCAGGTGGGAAAAGTCCACCTGGGTGTAGCGCTGGGTGGTGGAAAGGCTTGCGTGGCCGAGAATCTCCTGGATGGCGCGCAGATCGGCCCCGTCCTCGAGCAGGTGGGTGGCGGCACTGTGCCGCAGGGCATGCGGGGTGAAATGATAGAGAAAGCCGCCCTTCTCTTCATATTTCCGCAAAATCGCCCGCACCCCGGAAGTGGAGAGGCGGCCGCCGCGCTGGTTCCGAAGGAGGGGGGCCTCCTCTTTCTCCTGGGAGGTGAGGGGCGCGGGGCGGGCCTTCCGGTAGGTGTCCACCGCCTCGAGGGCGGGGAGGGTGATGGGGACGATGCGCTCTTTCTTTCCCTTTCCCTGCACCCGGAGAAGCCGCTCCCCCGCGTTCAAATCGGCATCGTCGAGGGCGGTCAGCTCCCCGACCCGGAGGCCCGAGCCGTAGAGCAGCTCCAAGATGGCCTTGTCGCGCAGGCCCGCCGGCGTTTGCGCACTCGCCAGCTCCATGAGGCGGGCGGCATCGTCCACTGGAAGGAAGGTGGGGAGGTTTTTTTTCTGCTTCGGCAGCTGGATCTCGCCGGCGGGGTCGCCCACCTCGCGGCCCTCGCGGCGGAGGTAGCGGTATAGGGTACGGATGCTCGAGAGGTGGCGGCTCACGGTGGCGGCGCCGGAGCCGCGGCGGTGAAGGGCGCCCAGGTAGGCGCGCACGGCGAGGGCGTCCACCTCCTCCGGCGAGAGGGGCCGGCCGGCCCACTCCCGGAGAAACGCATCGAAGTCGGCCAGGTCCTGTCCGTAGGCCCGAAGGGTGTGCGCGGAGACGCCCCGCTCCTGGCGGAGATGGACCAGAAATTCCTCGCGGGCTTCGCTCAGCCCTTGATGAGGGCGGTTTGACTCTCTCGCCATGGCTCGAGATCCCTCAGGGCGCGCTCGACGATGTGCTTTTTCTTGTCATTTCGCGGGACGCGATGCGCCAGCGGCGGAAAGATGCCGAAGTTGACGTTCATCGGCTGGAAGTTTTTGGTCTTGGCCTCGGTGATGTATGCCACGAGCGAGCCGAGGGCGGTGGTCTTGGGCGGCGGGGTCAGCGGGGCGTCCTGAAGGAGGGCTGCCGCGTTGATGCCGGCGAGAAGGCCTATCGCGGCCGATTCGAGATAGCCCTCTACTCCCGTCAGCTGGCCGGCGACCATGATCCGGGGGTAGCGCTTGAGTTGAAGCGTGTTCCGCATCAGCCGGGGGGCGTTGATGTAGGTGTTGCGGTGGAGGCTGCCGTAGCGGAGAAAGCGCGCGTTTTCGAGAGCGGGAAGCTGGGTGAAGATACGTTTCTGATCGGGGTAGCGCAGCCGGGTCTGAAAACCCACCATCGAATAGAAATCCCCGCTCAAATCCTCGTGGCGCAGTTGCACGACGGCGTGATAGGTCTCGCCCGTCTCCGGGTGCGCCAGGCCGACCGGTTTCATGGGGCCGAAGGCGAGTGTTTCCACCCCGCGGGCGGCCAGCTCCTCGATGGGGAGGCACCCTTCGAAATAGATCGCCTTCTCGAAGTCGCGCATGGCGATTTTCTCGCCCTCGATGAGGTTGTTCTGGAAGCGGGCGTATTCCGCATCGTTCAGTCCGATGTTGATGTAATCTCCCTCGCCGCCCTCGTCCTCGATACCCTTTCCGTAGCGCGAGCCCATGAAGGCGGTGTCCATGTCGATGCTGTCCCCGTAGAGGATCGGCGAGATGGCGTCGTAGAAGTAGAGGTATTTCCCCTGGGTGACGCGGGCCAGCTCGGCCGAGAGGCCGGGGCTCGTCAGGGGGCCCGAGGCGACGACGGTCAGATCGTCGCTCTCAAGAGAGGAGACCTCCTGGCGGTGAATCCGGATGAGGGGCTCGCCTTCGAGGGCGCGGGTGATCTCCTCGCTGAAGCGGCTGCGGTCCACCGCCAGGGCGATCCCGGCGGGCACGCGCGTGGCGTCCGCCGCGCGGAGGATGAGGGAGTCCATCTTCCGCATCTCTTCCTTCAGGAGGCCGGAGGCGTTCTCTAGCGAGTTGGAGCGCAGGGAGTTCGAACAGACGAGTTCAGCCAGATCGCCCGTCTGGTGCGCCGGGGTGCTCTGCACGGGGCGCATCTCGAAGAGATCGACCTCGACGCCGCGGCGGGCGGCCTGCCAAGCCGCTTCGGTGCCGGCGAGGCCGCCGCCGATGATCCGGAGCTTCCCGGTCATGCCTCTTGCTCCGCGGCGGGGACGGCCTCGTGGGTGCGCCCGTTTTCGAGGGAGGCGATCAGTTCCTTCGGCGCTTCCTCGGAGTGGCTGCAGGATTTGTTCGGGCAGACGAGCCGGGTGCCGTCCTTCTTCGTCGTCTTCAGCGTCAGGTGCGGGTGTTCGCAAGCCGGGCAGGGCTGGAGGATGGGCGTATCCCAGACGACGTAGTTGCACTTGGGAAACTGGCTGCATCCGTAGAATATCTTGCCGGTCCGGCGGGAGCGCCGCGTGACGAGCTCGCCCTCACAACCCTTCCGGGCACAGGCGATGCCGGTCGGCTCGGGCGCGGCGGCCGTTTGGCCGTCGGCGAGTATTTTCCGCGTTTTGTGCGCCTTGGCCTCTGCCGAGCA
>JAQBZT010000223.1 GCA_027622355.1 bacterium
CGGCGGGCGGCCCCGAAATGCGCCGAACAAGCCGGCGCCCCGCAGCTCCCCGAGCATACGCGCTCCCTCGTCCGCATCGAACGGGGGAAGCCGCCGGGCAAGATCGTTCAGCACCTCGACCAGCACACCCCCGATCCCCGCCGTCACGCAAGGGCCGAAGGCCGGATCGTGGGTCACGCCCGCAAGAAGTTCCACCCCGCCGCTCACCATCTGCTGAACGAGAAGCCGGGCGCCCGGCACGCGGGCGAGCATATCCTGGGCGGCGCGCCGAATCTCCTCCCCGCCGGAAAGACCCACCGCCACCCCGCCGGCCTCGGTCTTGTGGACCACCTCTGCGGAGAGCACCTTGAGGGCCACCGGCGCGCCCATCTCCTCCCCGGCGCGGGCGGCCGCCTCGGGCGAGTCTGCGATCACCTCGCGGGGGCGGGAGAGCCCGTACAGATCGGCGAGCGCCTGACAGGCCTCGGGCGGAAGGGCGCCGTCCGGCCCCGCTCCCGCATTTTTCAGAATCTCCCGGGCCTGCGCTCTCCGCCCCTCGTCCCCTGAAGAGCGGCCGGCTTTCCCGCTGCGCTCCCGCACTTCGCCGAACCGGCGATGGGCCGCCAGCGCATCCACCGCGCGGACGATATCTTCAAACACCGGAATTCCATTCTGCCGAAGCGAATCGATCGGCCCGCGGGGGCCCGTCAGCCAGCACAGGGCGAGCGGCTTCTCGCTCCGCTCGAAAAGATCGCGCAGCAGCGCCGCCATCTCCTCGCCCACGTGGTGGTAGACGCCCATCACCAGGCAGACGGCGTCAATGCCCGGATCGGCGAGCACCGCATCGCCCGCCGCCGTGAGCGCACCCCCGTCCTTGCGGCTCACCATCAGCGAAACCAGATCGACCGGATTGACCACCGCGGCGTACTCCGAGAGCGCCTCCCGCAGCTTCCGCTGCGTGACACCCGCCAGCGGCGGCACCGAAAAGCCCGCGTTCTGGGCCCTATCGGCCGCCATCGAGCCCGCACCGCCCGAGAAACTCAAGATGCCGAGCCGCGTGCCCCCGCCCTTGCCGGAGGCGGCGAGAAATTCCACCGTCTCGACCAGCCCATCGAACGAATCGCACACCTCGATCCCGAACTGGCGGGCAAAGGCGTCGAACACATCGGTCGGGGTGGTCATCGCCGCCGTGTGGCTCATCGCCGCCTGGGCGCCGGCCGCAGTCGAGCCGCCGCGAAGCAGGACGATCGGCTTTCCGACCTCGAGCGCGCGCTCAGCGGCGGCCCGGAGGCGCGGCCCGTCCTTGATGGATTCGAGATAGGCGCAGATGACGCGGGTGTCCGGATCGTCGAGGAGATAATCCACGCAGGCGGGAAAATCCACGTCCGACTCGTTCCCCAGGCTCACCATGGCGCTGAGGCCCGAGCCCCTGTCCTGGAAGGCCGAGATCATGCAGGCCCCCAGCGCCCCGCTCTGGGTCACGATGGCGACCGGGCCGGGCCGGAGCGGATTGTCGTCGCGGATCGCGATGGTGAAAGTCGCCATGAGCTTCGAGCGAACATGGACGATGCCCATGCAGTTGGGCCCGAGGATGCGCATACCCGATTCCCTTGCGAGGCGGACCAACTCCGCCTCAAGGGCCGCGCCCTCCTCTCCCACCTCCCGGAAGCCCGAGGTCATGATCGCCACCGTCGGCACCTTCCGCTCCGCGCACTGGCGTAGGGCGGGGAGCACCCCATCGCGCGGCACGTTTATCAGGACGAAGTCCGGGGTTTCCGGCAGGGAGGCCACATCGGGATAGCATTTGAGACCGCCGATTTCATCGCGATTGGGATTGATCGGATAAATCGGACCCTCGAAGCCGTATGCCAGGTGAAGATAGATCGGCCTTCCGCCCAGGCGCTGAAGATCGGAGGAAGCGCCCACCACCGCGATGGATTTCGGCGAAAAAAGCTTCTCCAGATTCCGGCGCAAGTCGCCCTCCCTTCAGGCTGCATGACGCAAATATCCCGATATATGTTTCTTTTTATCCCATCTCACGCGGCAAAAGGAAGCCCAAAAAAACTGTTTGATTCTTCACCCGATCCATGTTGGGATAAAAGCTCGTTCCGCGCGCTTGCGCACCCGCCCCACGAGCCGGCCACAGCCTACCGATTCCCACTCTCGCTACCTGTGGCTTTCTCTTCGAGACGAGGACTCCCGCATGCTGAACGTTACCGAAAATGCCGGCGCCGCACTTCATCAGATGCTCACCGAATCGGAAGCCGCCGATGACGTTGCCGTCCGCTTTCTCGTCGTCGACGAAAAACTCGAGGTTCGCCTCGACAGCGAAAGACCGGGGGATTCGGCCTTCGCCCACGAGGAGCGGACGGTCCTTATCATCGATCCGGAACTTTCGGAACTGCTGGTGGACAAGACACTCGACGTGCAGCAGACAGCGGAGGGGCTGCAGCTTTCGCTCTCCTGATCCGCCGCGGAAGTTTTCGCCGTATCAGAAATTCTTTCGATCCGGATCCACCAGCTTGCCATCCACATAGATCGCGTCCATCCGTTCGTTGTAAAAGCAAAAGTAGCCGCGGATCGGTTCGGCCTCGGGATTGGGCGCCGCATAGCTCCAGACGACATTCTCGTAGCTCTTGCCGCCCGCCTGCGCCGACCAGTAGCCGGCCCGCCCCTTGTAGGTGCAGATCGTCTGGTGATCGGTCGGCGTCAGCCGTTCCATCCGGACATCTTCCTTCGGGATGTAGTAGCGGGTGCGCGCGCCCGTCTCGAAGAGAAACCGCGCCCGCCGCGTTTCCGCCAGTGTCTCTCCGCCCAGAACGACGCGGACCTCCCGGCTGCTGTTCAGGATATCTATCCGCGAGTAGGGATCGTGCGGGTGGCCGAAGATTTCATCGTCCTCCTCCAGCCAGTGGTCGGCTTTATCCCAGTAGAAGGCGAGATAGCCCTCGATCCCGGCCACTTCATCGTAGGGCGTTTCGTAGCTCCAGACGGCGTTTTCGGCTGTCCGGCCCCGGACAGTGAGCGTCCAGTAGGACGCATGGCCCTTGAAGGGTCAGTAGGTGTCGTGATCGGTTTTCGAGAGCAGGTCCATCCGGACATCTTCCCGCGGAAAATAATAAACCGGAACATGATGGGTTTCGCGCATGAGCATCGCCCGCGTGCTGTCCGCGATGGTCTCGCCCCCGGCCTGAACCCGGACCCGCTTCATGGTCGGGAGGAACTGCACGAAATAATCCGGGGCCTCCACGAAACCCGGCGCCTTGTTTCCGCTCGTTTCTGGTGATGAAGACATCTGCCTTCCTCCTTTTCCGGCTCTGCCGCCTGGGTCCTACCTGGGAACGGATTCGCCGCCGGGCATACCGAGAATTTTTTCGAAAGAGCCGCGCCAGCCCGGCGCGAGGGCCGGAATGCGAAGCGCCCGGGCGGCCCCCGCCTCTTTTTCCGCATCAAAATAAAGAAGCCGGTGCACCTCCTCCACCGTCATCCGCTCGGGGCCTTCCTTCACGCGCTCCACGGAATCGCCGGCCCGGACCTCGCCCTCTTCGAGAACGCGCAGGTAGTAGCCCACGCGGTTGCTCTCCATGAATCTCTTCACAAAAGGCGAGAGGCCCAGCCGAAGCTCTAGCTTGTAGCAGGGCACCCGCGGCTGACTCACCTCCAGAAGAGCATCCCCGATGCGGAAAACATCTCCCACATGAACAGCACTCTCCCGCATTCCCTCGAGGGTGAAGTTCTCCCCAAAACTCCCCGGGGAGAGATCATCGTGCTCCAGTTCCCTTTTCCAGAATTCGTAGTTCTCCCAGGGATAGGCATAGACCGCTTTGTGTTCGCCGCCGTGGGCCTTCAGATCGGCCTGGCCGTCCCCCGCCAGATTCAGCCGGCCCAGCCAGACGTTTCCGCCCACCGGCTCCTTGAAGATGCCGGTGGCGATCATCTTGTCCTGATAGGCGACGGTCCGGGGTTTTCCGACATTCACTGAAATGAGACACATCATCTCCCCTCCCGGAGCCTGCGAACTTCCGCTTCCAGCGCGGCGATGCGTTCGCGGTATTCCTCGATGACCGGCGCGATTTCTGCTTCGGTATAGCGCGGCACGATGTGCGCCGGACAATTCATGCGCCACGCCTCGATGTGAAACACAAAGGCGCGCTCGGGACGTGCCCCGTAGGCGGGATCCGCCACCTTATCGAGAAGGGCGGGATCGTCCTCCACAACCCCGGCGGAACCCCAAATCTTCAGGCGGCGGCGATTGGGGTAGTCCATGAGAAACAGATAGGCCTTGCCGTTCTCAGCCAGATTGCCGAGGGAGATGTATTGCCGGTTCCCGCGGAAGTCAGCGAAGGCCAGCGTCCGCAAATCCATCACCCGGATGAACCCCCGGGGGCCGCCCCGGTGTTGAATGTAGGGACGGCCCCCGGCGCTTGCCGTGCCGAGGTAGAGCGAGTCCCTTTCAGAGATGAATTCGATGATGTTCGGCTCCAGATCCTGCTGCCACTCGTCATTCTCTTCCATGCGCGCATAGGCCGGGCGCGAGCCCAGCTTCTCCTGCGCCTTTTTCACCGCAGGCGTAAAAGCAATGTCACTGACGAAGTGCTTCATTCCTGCCTCCCCGCGAATCCCGGCTGAAGAGGATATTATGCCCCATTCTGCGGCCGGCATCTTCCGGCCGACAAAAAAAGGGCGGGGAGTTGAACTCCCCGCCCTTTAACTGGACCCGATTCCAGGCCTCAGATTGTCTGTCAGGTATTAGGCAACCACCTTGGAGGGGGTGCGCTCGGTGGCGTTCTCTTCGCCCTCTTCCATGCTGGTAGCTGCCAGCTGAAGCGGGGAGATGCCGCGCTC
>JAQBZT010000224.1 GCA_027622355.1 bacterium
TAGATTTCAAGAGAAAAAAATGTGTTTTGTTTGCCGATGAAGAAGAATTGAAAGAGGCCGGGAAGATTGACAAAAAGGAAAAGAAAGCGGTTCTTCTCATAAAAACGAATGTGCCGATGCAGTTGGTCCCCGAGGGAGAGTTCATCATGGGTTCGGGTGTCGGCGAAGGTTTTTTCGACGAGATGCCGCAGAGAAAAATAAATCTGAAGGCCTTTCTTATCGATCGTTATGAAGTGACCAATGAGGAGTTTCGGAAATCGGGCATGAAGCCGCGCCGGAATTTCGGACAACAGTTTTCCTATCCCAAACAGCCTGTCACGGGGATGTCCTGGGTTCAGGCCAAGAAGTACTGCGAGATGGTCGGGAAGCGGCTGCCGACGGAGGCCGAGTGGGAAAAAGCCGCCAGGGGAACGGACGGACGGCGCTATCCTTGGGGAAATGAATGGCCGGACTGCACCAAGGCCGTGTTCAACGGCAATCCAGGGATTGGATGCGGAAAGGGCAGGGGGCCCTGGCCCGTGGGCTCGAAGCCCGCGGGAGCAAGCCCCTACGGGGTCATGGATATGGTTGGGAACGTGAGCGAATTCGTGGCAGATGTCTATAGCCCCGGCTATTATCAGGTGTCCCCAGCCCGGGATCCGGTGAACGAGGGGAAAAAGGACGTGAAGGTGATGCGGGGCGGGCAATGGTCGAGCCCGCGTTACGGGTTGCGGGTTGCGCAACGTTTTCCGGTCGAGACAGATGGAGGGTTTCCTCATGTCGGGTTCAGGTGTGCCCAGGATGCGAAAAACCAGAAAGTGGGCAACTAAGATTACCCGCTTGTTGTCCGTGATTTCAGAATTCGCGGGGAACGATGGGGTGACATGGGCGATGTTGGAGAAAGGGATGGAACCACAGGCGCGCCCTTTGAGTAACCGGCCCGAAATCATTGCGCGCGTGGTCGCCGCTTACAAAAAAGCCAAAAGTCACCAGGAAACGGTATCTGAAGCATATAAAGGAGGAGGTGAGTGGGAAAATATCGAGAAATCCCGAACTGTGCTCCTCGAGTGTGTAAACGGAAATAATAACGCCGGATTAGAGGATTTGTTGTCGAATCTATTCAGGAACATGCTGTCGAGAGGAATGTTTCCAAGCTATGAGAATTTTTCAAAAAGAAACAAATTTCAGAAAATGGTGTTCCTGAATGAATTTTCGCATGATCTGGAAACATGGCGGCAATTGCTTGGCGAAAAGGAAGCCCGAATAGAGGATGTTGTCTATCCGGATATTGGAAATCCGTGGGGTGTGAAATTTGGTGAAGGGCTGATCCCGTACGGTGTTTTTCGTCATCATTATTATTCGAAATTGTTTTCTGAGTTGTTGGGGGACATCGCCCGCCCAGTGGTTGCGGAAATTGGCTGCGGGTATGGCGCATTTGCGAGGTATCTGCTCAAAGAGAAAAAAGAGCTCGCCTACATTGGATTTGATTTGCCCGAGATTGTGTTGGTCCTTTCTTATTTCTTGTTGAACTGCTTTCCCGATAAGAAATTTATTTTGTTTGGGGAAAAGGAAGGGGAAAATATAAGTATGACGGACATCGAAAAGAATGATTTGATCTTGATGCCGATTTCCGCCCTTCCGTCGCTCGCGGGAAACAGTGTGGATTTGTTCCTCAATACGAGAAGTTTCAGTGAAATGGACTATGTTCAGGTGGAAACCTACCTGAACGAAATCTCCCGAGTCTGCCGTGGGTATTTTTTTCACGAAAACAGTGCGTCCCCGATTTCGAAAGGAGAACATTTTGAAGTCGTTGCCTCGGAATTTCCTGTAGACATGAAAACCTTCAAATTGCTTTATCATTCCATCTCCCCCTGGGTTGTCGGCGGGGGGAGATATCAGGAATTTTTGTACGGATCTCGGCGAGAGGATGGGTAGGCGATGCGACCGGATGTGGTTCTTGTCATTCTAGATTCGGCCCGGCGGGACATGTTCGGCGTCTACGGCTCGAATCTGAGCCTGACGCCCAACATTGATGCGCTGGCGGAGAGGGGAGCGGTCCTGAACGATCATTACGCCGCTGCCAACGGCTCCGCCCCCGCCCACGTCAGTATTTTCACGGGATTGTATCCGGCCAGGCACAGGATGCTCCATAATCTGTGCGAGATGCGCCAGGACCTCGTGCCTTTTCCCTTGCTGTTGAGGTCCCTGGGCTATTCCTGCTACGGCCATTGCATGGCGAGCTTCATTCCCCCGGCTGGCTATGATGACCTGTTCGGTTTTGACGAGATGCGTTATCCCGGCAAGGCGGGCGCTGGAACGGGCGGTTCCCTGCGCCGTCAGATTGTTGATAATCTCCGTGGATTTCCCCGGCTTTATCAATTCGTGAAGAAATTGTACTCCCGGACGGTCAGCAAGGAAGGAGAGGTTCGCTCGTCGGCCGCCCTGCATGATGGAAAAGATTCGATGGATTACATTATTCGCCACCTCAAGGAAAAAAGAGGGCAAAAGCCGGTATTCGCCTATACGACGCTCCTTCATCCGCACACGCCGTATTATCCGCCGGCGTCATTTTTGAATAAGGTGTTCAACGGGCAGAAGCCTCATCCGGTGAGCTTCGAAATCCAGAGAAATTTCCACGCCTTCATGAACGGCGACTTCGGTCAGGCCGACGAAGCGCTGGAGTCCGTGCGGAAATGCTACCAGGCCGATCTTCTGTATGGCGACCACTTGGTGGGAAAGCTGGTAGAGGAGCTGGATAAAAACGGTTTGTTCGAAAATACGATCCTGATCGTTACCTCCGATCACGGTGAACTGCTGGGCGAGCACGGCGCCATTAACCATGGGGCAACCTTGTGGGAGGAATTGTTCGCCATCCCGTGCGTGATCTCCTATCCGCCCCGCATTGAGGGGGGATTCCGGATCGGGCGGTTGACCTCAGCGCTGGATCTGGCCCCCACCATCTTCGATCTGCTGGGGGAGAGCGGGTGGATGGAAGATCAGGTGGTCATGGACGGTGTTTCGGTGTTGAGCGAGGAGGAGGGTCTCGAAAACCGGCGCCTGGTGGTGGATTCTCCTCCCGCCGTTTTGCCGGAGCGTCTGAAGGCCTACCCCAACCTCCTCTACGAGATCAGCATCATCCGCCGCGGCGTCCGGACCGGGGACTGGAAATACATCTGGCAATCGAACGGGGAGCACCAATTGTATCGCGCCGGTGACAAAGAGGTCCCGGAAAATAATCGCTATACGGAATCCTCCGATGTCGTGGCGCCTCTTCATCAGGAGATGATCTCTTTCTACGAGGGTACTGAACCGGATTTCGCCCTGGACCGCTATCCGGTCCCGCTCAGCAAGGAGATCGGAGCCAAGATGACCGACCCCCTCATCCGGCGCGAGCTCCAGCGGCTGGGGTACATGTAAGGTGCCTGCGGGCAGCGCCGCTTTTTCCCCGAAAGGATTTTTCTTGAAGGAATACGAAATCCGGCCCAGGGACACTTTTGAGGAGTTCCTGCGAATTTCCCTGGAGGAATCCGAGCGCCTCTTCGCCGACAAAAGCGGATTCGTGGAGGTCGCCTGCCCGGGCTGCGGCGCGGATCGGCCCCGCCCCGAGTTCGTGAAGAACGGCTTCGCCTACTCTTCCTGTCCCTCGTGCGATTCCCTCTATGTGAATCCCCGCCCTGCGGCGGATGCGCTGTCGGCGTACTACCGCGATTCCCGCGCGATGGACCATTGGGCCGAGGTCTTTTACAAGGATACCGAAAAAAAAAGAAGAGAGTTGATCGCTCGGCCTCGGGCACAGCTGGCGAAAGACTGGGCCGGGAAGCTGGGGGTCTCCGGCACATTTCTGGACGTGGGCTCCGGTTACGGGGTCTTTCTCGAGGAGGTTCGAGCGCTGGGATTCTTCGGCTCCGTTCGAGGCGTAGAGCCCTCCGGCCGGCTGGCAAAAATTTGCCGCGATCGCGGATTCGAGATCATGGAAAGTAACGTGGAGGATGTTCCCGACGATTGGGCGAGGGCCGAGTTCGCCACCTGCTTTGAGGTTCTCGAACACGTTTTCGACCCGGCCGCTTTTTTGGAGACCATTCACCGCTTGTTGGCGCCGGGCGGTGTCCTCCTGTTCACCACCCTGGCGGTGTCGGGATTCGATCTGAGCGAGCTCTGGATGCACTCAAAGGCAGTTTGCCCGCCCAACCATCTGAACCTCCTCTCGGTGGAAGGCCTGGAGGCGCTGACCCGCCGGACTGGGATGGAACCTGTTTCCATCGAAACCCCCGGCCGCCTGGACGTGGATATCCTCCGGAACATGCTTGCCGAAGATCCTGGTCTTGAGGTCTCCCGCTTTGCGCGGCGGATTGCGCAGGCCTCCGAGGACGCGCGAGAGGCGTTTCAGGTGTTTTTGCAGCAAAACCGCCTGAGTTCGCACGTCATGGTGATCGCGCGCAAGCCTCTCGAGCCTCTTTCGGAAGAAGGGGGGGCGGGATGAGCGGGATTCTCGTCACGGGCGGCGCCGGTTTTATCGGCGGTGCGATCGCCCGCAGGCTGATCGAACAAAGGGAGTCGGTGACGATCCTGGACGATCTTTCCACTGCCCGCCGGGAGAACATTCCGGAGAAAGCCCGATTCATCGAAGGGAGTCTTTCCAGTCCGGCAACTCTCGACCGACTGTCCGGAGAGGGTATCGACACCGTTTTTCACCTGGGGGCACAGTCCTCCGGCGAAGTCTCTCATGCCGATCCGCTGGGCGACTTCGACATCAACGCGAGGGGGACTTTCCTGCTGCTTCGCTGGTGCGAGCGCCAGGGCATCGAACGCTTCCTGTACGCCAGCTCGATGGCCGTC
>JAQBZT010000225.1 GCA_027622355.1 bacterium
AAAAGAGGGGCAAATCCTGAAAAAGCCCTGAAGAGAAGAGCAATTCGCGGCTTTCATGCATCCGCCGCTCTGTGTATAATTGTTGCAGGAAACGAGGCTCGAATCGCGGCTGCCCTTTTGGGGCAGCCTTATTTTGTTTTGAGTTGAGGGGGGCAAAAGGTGCCGGGAGAGCGGTTTCTTTACCTGAACGGCGAGATCATCGAGGAGAGCCAGGCCCGCATCTCTCCGTTCGACCGCGGCTTCCTCTGGGGGGACGGGGTGTATGAAATCACCCCCTGCTTCGGGCGCAAGCTCTACCGCCTCGAGGATCACATCGACCGCCTCTACCGCTCGCTCCGCTATGTTCGGATCGATCCCGGGATCAGTCCCGAGGAGATGAAGCAGGCCACCCTCGCGACGCTCGAGACCAACCTGTGCCGGACGGAGGAGGAGGGCATGTACCGCGTGGGCCACTGGGTGACCCGCGGGGTGGATGATCCTTCGATGGCGGCCCGCGAGAGCGCCGGCGCGACCGTGCTCATCTTCTGGCGCCCGGTGGATGTCGAGAGATTTGCGAAAAACTACCGCGAGGGCGTCAAGCTGGCGGTCACGGCCACGCGGCGGAACCCGCCCGAGTGCGTCGAGACGCGCGCCAAGGTGACGAGCAAGATGAACCAGATCCTGGCCGAGCTCGACGCCGCCGCCTCGGGGGCGCTTTCCCTGATGCTGGATATTCACGGAAACGTGGCCGAGAACTCGGTGGCGAACATCTTCATCGTGCGCGATGGTGTGCTCTGGACGCCGCCCGAGCGGAACATCCTCGAGGGGGTGACCCGCAAGGCGGTGTTCGAGCTGGCCGAGCGGCTGGGCATTCCGCTCGAGGAGCGGAATTTTACGATGTATGACGTGGCGCAGGCGGAGGAGTATTTTCTGACCTCGAGCGCCATATGCGCCATGCCGGTGCGGTCGGTGGACAGCTTTCATCCGAAAAAAGAGGTGCCGGGGCCGGTGACCCGGAAACTGATCGAGGCTTTTGTGAAAGAGACCGGATACGATTTCCGGCAGACGCCCGCCCGGACCGGCCAGGCGGCCAAAGCGTGAGGGCGCCGGGTTCGGGCGATGTGTTTGCAGGACCGCCTTTACCTTTAGAGGTTTGAAGATGCCGTATTATCTGACCCGTGAGAGTCTCGGGCGGCTTCGAGAAAAAGTGGGCGCCATTCAGATGCGCCTGAAGATCGAGGTGGCCCAGGAACTTGCCAAAGCGGCCGCTTTTAAGGACTTGAGCGAGAACGCCGAGTGGGACGCTGCCCTCGAGCTTCAAGCGAACCTGAAGCACGAAGCCAGCAAGATTCTCGAAAAACTCCAGGATCCCGCCCTCATCGAGGAACTTTCGATTGACGGCAGCCGCGTCACGATCGGCACCCAGGTGACCCTCTTCGATCTGGATCGGAATGAGGAACTCACCTACAAGATTCTGGGGGAGGAGGAAAGCGATCTTCGCAACGGCATCATCGCCTTCGCCGCGCCGCTTGCCCGCGGGCTGCTCCAGAAGGAAGAGGGGGACAAAGTTTCCATCCAGCTTCCGGGTGGCGTCCGCTCTTTCGAGATCCTCTCCGTCGAAAAGATCGACTTCAAGAACAACACGCCCTAGGCGGCCCCCGGGTTTTTCCCGCATCCCGCTATTCGATGGGATCGGGTGCGACCGGGACGCAGGCCTCGGTGCGGAGGTCCGCCTCGGCGGCATCGCGCGGATCGATCAGGTAGCGCTCGAGGAGGGGACCCTCCCGCCTTCGGAAGCCGCTGTGGGGCAGCCATTTTTCGAGTATTTCCACAAAAGTTTCCCGCAGGCGGTCGTACCCGCCCTCGTGGATGGCGGCGGCGTACCAGCCCGTCTCCGTCGTTCGCTCACGGAGTCCATCGGCGATCGGCTGTCCCGGCAGAAGGGGCCAGCACGCCTCGTAGCCCTCACCCTCATACAGAAGGCCGAAAGCCGGGCCCGCCGCCGGTGTGCCCGCGCACCGGGTGTAGAGGCGGCCCCAGATGAGCCCCGTCTTCTCCGGCGAGGGCGCCTCATCGAGCCGAAGGGCGGCGCTTCGCAGCGCTTCGATCTCTCGAACGTTCACTTTCATCGGGGTGTTTTCATCCAAAAGGGATTCAGGGTTTCACCGCCCTTCGCGGTTATCCAGCGCGTTTTGAAGAATCCGGTGGGCCAGCTGGGCGCAGTGGCGTTTGTGAGCCGGCAGCCCGCCCACGCTCGCGGCGATCTTCTCGTGCGTCAGACCGCGGAGCTCCGCCGCCGTCTTGCCGACGACCTCGTCCGTCAGGGAACTCATCGCCGCCGTGATGGCGCCGCACCCGAGGATTTCCATCTTGGCGTCGGCGACGCGCTCCCCCTCGAACTTGAGATAGAGCTTCACCTCATCCCCGCAGGAGGGGTTCGTGCCCTCCCCGACGGCGTCCGCATCTTCGATGACGCCGATGTTGTGCGGGTCGGCGATGTGCCGGAGCACGGTTTCGTTGTAGTGGCGGTCGGTCTTGGCCATGGCGTTCTGCCCTAGGAAGTGGCCCGCTCCTTCGGGGCGCTGGCCCGGACCCGGGAGACCGCCTCCGGCAGTACCCGCAGAAGCGCATCAACGTCCGCGTCCGAGTTTCCCCAGCCCAGGCTGAACCGGAGGGAGCCCTGAATCCGTTCCTTGGGAAGATTCATGGCGAGAAGAACGTGGCTGGGCTCGGTCGAGCCCGCGCTGCAGGCCGAGCCCGTGCTCACGGCGATCCCCTCGAGGTCCAGCCGGATGAGCAAGGTCTCGCCTTGGGCCCCGAGAAAGCTCAGGTTGACGGTTCCCGGAAGGCGGTGTTCGGGATGGCTGTTCACCACCACATCCGGGATCCGCTCGCAGACCTCGTTTTCGAGCCGATCGCGCAGGCGCCGGATATGCGCACGGGCCGCCTCCCCCTCCTCCCGGGCGAGGCGGCAGGCCGCCCCCATGCCCGCGATGCCGGCGACGTTTTCGGTCCCGGAGCGGAGATCGTTTTCCTGGCCGCCGCCAGTGATGAGGGGCGGGAGAATGGTCCCCCGCCGCATATAGAGAAAGCCCGTTCCCTTCGGTCCGTTGATCTTGTGGGCGCTCGCAGAGAGCAGGTCCACCCGCACATTTTTGACGTCGATCGGAATCTTCCCGACCGCCTGCACGGCATCCGTGTGAAAGAGCACATCGCGCGCGCGGCACCCCTCGGCAATGGCTTCGATGGGCTGAAGGGTGCCGACCTCGTTGTTGGCCCACATCACCGAAACGATCCGGGTGTCCGGCCGGATGGCGGCGATGACGCTTTCCGCCGGGACGCGCCCCGTTTCATCCGGCGGGATGAAGGTGACCGCAACGCCTTTGCTCTGAAGCGCCTTGCAGGTGTCGAGTACGGCGGGGTGTTCGACGCCGGTGGTGACGATGTGTCCGATGCCGCCGGCGGCTTCGATGGCGCCCCTGAGGGCCCAATTGTCGCTCTCGGTGCCGCCCGAGGTGAAGAATATCTCCTCGGGGTCCTCCGCGCCGATAAGCTCGGCGACGTGCTCGCGGGCCGCGTCGATTGCGGCCCGGGCCTCGCGTCCGAAGCGGTGGATGCTGTTGGGGTTGCCGAAGGCGGATTCCAGGAAGGGGCGCATGGCCGCCGCCACTTCCGGCCGCACCGGGGTGGTCGCACTGTGGTCGAAGTAGATGGCGGTCATGGCGCGTCCGGCTTTTCGCGGCTTTCCGCTGTGCGGTAGCTCTCGAGTTCGCGCTCAAGATCCGCCACACGCTTGTTCAGCGCCTGCAGCGCGTTTTCCACCGGATCGGGGAGCTTGTGGTGCTCGAACGCCAGCGCCATCGGCTCCGCCAGGCGGCCCTCGCCGTCGCGGTAGACCACCCGCGCCGGAACGCCCACCACGGTGCATCCGGGCGGGACATCCCCGATCACGACCGAGCCTGCGCCCACCCGGCTGCCCGCGCCGATGGTGTGGGGCCCCATGATCTTGGCGCCCACGCCGACCATGACGCCGTCTTCCAGCGTGGGGTGGCGCTTTCCCTTCTCGAGGCTCACGCCGCCGAGGGTGACGCCGTGGTAGATGGTGCAGTTTTTCCCGATGACCGATGTCTCGCCGATCACCACGCCCATGCCGTGATCGATGAAGAAGCCGACGCCGATCTGCGCGCCCGGGTGGATCTCGATTCCAGTCAGGAAGCGGTTGAGGTGGCTCAGCCAGCGGGCGAGCAGCGTCCGCTCGCGCATCCAGAGGAAGTGCGCGAGCCGGTGCAGCAAAATGGCGTGGAAGCCGGGATAGCATAAGATGACCGCCGCCCACGAGCGCGCCGCCGGGTCCCGCTCCATGACGGCCTGCATGTCGAGGCGGGTAAGCTGTATCGCTCGCCGGAAGTACCGGCGCAGGGAAGCCATGAACAAGTGTCCTCGCTCCGCATGGCAGCAGCCTCTCAAAAGGCGCCCGGGACAGGGCGGTACCGGCCCCGGAGCCGCTTCAACCTGAACATACTACCATTAAACAAGGAGATAGGGGAGATCAGCAGGGCGCGCGGGCCGGAGGCCCCTCAATACTTTCCCGCGAGATAATCGGCCAGAATTTCCCCGTGGTCGAAGGCCAGCGGGGCGGGAAGGGCGTTTTTCGGAAAAACCGCCGCCCGCCGGGCATCGTCGCGCCCCCGGAGCGCACCGCCGAGGGGCCGGGCGATGAAAACCACCGTCACGTTGTGCTGGCGGGGGTCCCGCCTCGGATCGCTGTAGGCGTGAAACTGCCGGATGAGTTCGACCTCCAGCGAGGTTTCCTCGAGCGCCTCCCGGCGGGCGG
>JAQBZT010000226.1 GCA_027622355.1 bacterium
ATGATAGGTATGCAGGCGGGGATAGCGCGGAGGGTTTCGGGATGCGGCATGGCGACTACGGGGCGGCTACAGGAAATCTGGCGACTACGGAAAATATGACTTTGTGATGGGGATCGGCTGGGCGGGGGGGCCGTTGCGTCACAAAGGGCAGGCGCGCGGATGTGCCTGCCCGGCCGGTCCTGCCGCATTCGGAAAATGAGATAGCACGGGACCTGCGCCGGGGAGACATTCCTCCCTCCCTCCCCGCGCAGCCCTTGCAAGGCCCCTCCCGAAAGGGAGGGGTTTTTTATTTTCCGCTTCCCATCTTCAGGACTTCGCCGAATTCGGCCTCGGTGACCGGTTGGACGGAGAGGCGCTGGCCCCGCTGGGTGATTCTCATGCCGGCGAGCTTCTTGTTCGCCTTCAGATCGGCGAGGGGGACGGGGCGCTGGATCTTTTCGATGCCCCGCACGTCCACCATGAACCAGCGGGGGTTTTCCTTCGTGGATTTGGGGTCGAAGTATTTCGATTTTTTGTCGAGGGCGGTGGGGTCGGGGTAGGCCTCTCTGGCCACCTCGGCGATGCCGGCGATGTGGGGCGGGAGGCAGCTCGAGTGGTAGAAGAGCACGCGGTCGCCCTTTTTCATCTCCCGCATGAAGTTGCGCGCCTGGTAGTTGCGCACCCCCTCCCAGGGGTCGGTCTTTTGGGGCCGCTTCATGAGGGCATCGAACGAAAAGACCGAGGGCTCGCTCTTCATGAGCCAGTGGCGGCGGGCCATCTATTTCTCCCGCCCGATCTCGCCCGCGTTCTGCAGGTCGGCGAGCTTGAGGATGTCGTAGAGCATGTCGTTCAGCGGGGTCGGAACGCCGAGGGCGCCGCCGATGCGCGAGACCGCGCCGCAGAAGGTGTCGATCTCCATCCGCCTTCCGGCTTCGCGGTCGTGGCAGAGGCTCGCCTTGCTCGCGGGGTTCTGCTCGCCGATGAACGCGAAGCGATCCGCGTCCGCCCCCTCGGGCAGATTCACCCCCCGCGCCCTTCCCACCTCGTAGACCTCGCGCATCACCTCGCGCAACATGCGCCGCGTGCCCTGCCAGGCCATCAGCTCCCCGAGGGGGGAGGTGGTGACGGCGGTCATGGCGCCGACGCCGGTGATGAAGATGAACTTCGTCCAGAGCTCGCGGAGGATGTCCTCCGAGAGTTCGGCGTTGATTTCGGCCTCCTTCAGTTCCTTGAGAATGGCCTTGCCGCGGGCGCTCGCGCCGATGATCGGCGATGACACCGTCATCATCTCGCCGAAGACGAGGCGGCGCGGCCCCCCGATCTGCTCGATGCGGCCGGGGCCCGCGATGTGGGTGAAGACATAGGTGGCGCCCCCCATGACGCGCCCCGCGCCGTAGCGGGCGGCGAGCAGGTCTTCGTTGTCCACCCCGTTCTGCAGCGAGATGATGACGGTGTCATCGCCGATCATCGGCGCGATGGCGGGGATGGCTTCTTCGTTCGAGGTGGTCTTGGTGCAGAAGAAGACGACATCGCAGGGGCCGGCCTCGGCGGGGGAATCCGCAACGAAGACATCTTTCGCCGTGAAGTTTCCCGGCTCGACGCAGTCCACCCGCAGGCCGTTTTTCCGGATCGCCGCAAGGTGCTCGCCGCGGGCGATGAAGCGCACGTCTTTTCCTGCGCGGTGGAGCAGCCCGCCGAAGTAGCCGCCGACGCCGCCCGCCGCCATGATCCCGAATCGCATGGTGTTCTCCCCTGAAAACAGAAAAGCCCCGCAGCGTAAGATAACGCGGCGGGGCTTTCCCGTAAACGGATCGGGGCGCTAGTCCTGGTTCTCGGTCTTTGTTTCTTCCTCGGCCGGGACGGGCTCTGCGGCGTGGCCGTTCGCGTGACCGTTGGCATGCCCGTTGGCGTGGCCGTTTGTGTGTCCGTTGGTGTGCCCGTTCTCATCGCCGCCGGGGGGGGCTTCCTCGGCGAGTGCGCGGGTGGCGCCGGCGATCTCGGCCTCCTCGGCGATCTCCTCGGCCGCGGCTTCGGTGCGGACGCCGCCATCGGCAACTTCTTCCCCTTCTTCGATGGGGATCACTTCGCCCGAGGCGGGGCCGCCGATGCCCTCTTCGAGGTCGAGTTCGTCCGGACGCGGCATGTCGGTGAGGTTTTTGAAGCCGAAGTGCTCGAGGAAATAGGGCGTCGTGCCGTAGACAATCGGCCTTCCGATGACATCGCGCCGCCCGAGGATGCGGATGAGGTTCCGCTCGAGCAGGGTGCTCAGCACCCCGCTGCAGTCCACCCGGCGGATGTGCTCGATCTCGGCGCGGGTGATGGGCTGCTTGTAGGCGGCGATGGCGAGCGCCTCGAGCGCGGCCTGGGAGAGCCGGGCTTTTCTCTCGTTCTTGAGGTACTTGCGGACCCAGAAGGAGTACTCCGGCCGGGTGCAGATGCGGAAGCCCTCGGCCACCTCGGCGATCTGGAGGGTGCGGTCCTTGTACTCATCGGCGAGTTCGGCGATGAGCTTCCGCACTTCTTTGATGTTGATGTTTTCGACCCCCCGGAAGACGTTCGAGATCTCGCGGGGCCGGAGCGGCTCGTGGGCGACGAAGAGGAGCGTCTCGATGATCCGCTTGGCCTCGTCCATCTCCATGAGCAGGGGTGTGTCGGCGTCTTCCGCTTCGGCGCCTTTGGCCTCGGCGCCTTGGGCAGGCGCACCCTCTTCGAGATCGAAGAAAGAGTCCTTGAGTTCCTCCATCGCCTCCATCTGTTTCTTCGCGAGGGCTTCCGACACATCCTCGTGAGGGCTACCGGTGTCCTCGGCGAGTATGAACTGCGCGGAGGCTTTTTCTTCGGGTGTGGCTTCTTCCGGGTTTTCTTTTCTGGGTTCAGTCATCGAGCACCGCCTTGACGAGTCGTATCTCTCCAAAAAGGGCGTTCTGATACGCAACTATCAGGCTCTGCTTCACGAGTTCAAGCAGTGCCAGGAATGTTACCACCAATTCGAGAACGCGGGCGCCCTTGGGGAATATCGCGTGGAATTCGATGCCCTCGGGGCCTGAGTTTTCAAGCATATCGAGCAGGAAGGCCTGCCGGTCGACAATCTCGAGTTCGTCCACCTCGACGAGGTGCATCCCCGCCTCGCCGCTCTCCTCGATCACCCGCTGGATGGCCGAGATGAGGTCGAAGACGGTGATCTTGATCCGGGGCGCCTCCTCCTCCGGGGAAAGCGGCTCGAGAATGATGCCGTCCCCGTTTCCGCCGCGGGTGAAGATGTCGAACTGCGTTTCCTCGGCGAGGCGGAAATCCTGGCTGAGGTCCTTGAATTTCTGGTACTCGAGCAGCTGCCGCTGCAGCTCGACGCGAAGGGTCTCGGCGTCGGGCTCTTCCTCTTCGGCATCGCCTTCCTGCGGCACGAGGGCGCGGCTCTTGATGTAGACGAGATGGGCGGCCATGACCAGATACTCGGAGGCCACGTTGAGATTCAGCTGGCGCATCATCTCGATATACTTGATGTACTGATCGGTGATGAACGCGATCGGGATGTCCTGGATATCGAGTTCGTGCTCGCGGACGAGATGAAGGAGCAGCTCGAGCGGCCCCTCGAACATATCGAGCTTGATGAGAAACGGGTCGTCCGCCTCGGCCGTGGCGGCGCCGGGCGACGGTGGGTTCGGCGCGGGCGCTGCCGCCTCCGCGGGGGCGAATTCCTCGGCGCTCTCCCAGTCCACCGAATGGGCGGCCGACATGTCCCGGCCCGCGCCCAGCTCCTCGAGGCTCATGGCCTCCATCGGCGGGGTTCCCTCGGGCGCCGGAGCTGGGTCCGAAGGCGCTCCCCCGGCAGGAAAACCTTCCGGGGATACTGGATTTTCAGGCATGAGCGGATTTTCAGGCATCGGAGAGCGCCATCTGGTTAGCCCCACTCCGGGCGGAGCCTGAACGGCGGGAAAATCACACCGTCCGGTGGGCGGTTAGGCGGTACGGGATCCCCATGAACCCGTGGCCGTCAGGGTAGGAGATACGAAAAAGCTTGTCAATGAATACTTTAGGAGCTTAGGGCAAGGCCGGGGCCGGGCGCAGGGTCCATGCGCAGATGGCCGCGAAGCATCTCCCCCGCCCGGATGAAGCCCTTGAAGGCGGGGGGCGATTCCGGGCGGCGCTCCTTGTCTTTCGGGCGCTTCCGTCCTATGAATATGGGCGAATTCCCTTTTGAGCGGCAGGGCCTGCGGCCGATCCACATCGCGGTTTCGGCCGGGTTGCGTTGCGGGGCTGCCGGGGAGGAAGGCGCAGATGCGTTTTGCCGTGGATACGGGCGGGACTTTCACCGATCTGGTGCTGGAGGACGACAAGGGCGTTCTCCACATGTTCAAGACGGCGACCACCCCGGATGATCCCGTCCGCGGGATTCTCGATGTGCTCGGCGTGGCGGCCGAGAGCTTTTCTCTCTCGATAAAAGCGCTTCTGGGCAAGGCCGATCTTTTCATCCACGGAACCACACACGCCATCAACGCGATCATCACCGGCCGGACGGCGCGCACCGCCTTCCTGACGACCCAGGGGCACCCCGATGTCCTGGTCGTGCGCGAGGGCGGGCGCATCGAGCCCTTCAATTTCCTGGTTCCTTTTCCGAGGCCCTACATTCCCCGCGCCCTGACATGGGAGGTGCCCGAGCGCATCGATTCGCAGGGAAACGTCGTCGTCCCCCTCGATGAGGCGGCCACGGTGGAGATGCTCCGCCAGCTGCGCGAGAAGAAGGTGGAGTCGGTGGGGGTGTGTCTGCTCTGGTCCACGGTGAATCCCGTGCACGAGGACCGGGTGGGCAAGATGATCGAG
>JAQBZT010000227.1 GCA_027622355.1 bacterium
CAGATTATGGCTAGAATGCGGCTACGACATAAAATCGGGGGGAAATCAGGCGGTTTTTAGAGGTCCCCATATTTTAATTCCAAGGCGGATCGCCTTTTCGTTACCACGGCGAAGCCCGGGCATTTGCACGTTTTCGATTCCTCGAATCCAAAACGGCTCAAATTGATGAGATCCTTTCCAACCGCCGGGGGTGCGCACCATGTGGCGTTCACCCAGGATGAAAAATACGCATTTGTTCAGAATGCCTTGTTGAATCTGCCCGGGATGAGCGATGGCTCGGTGACGGTGGTTGACCTCAAGAAAGAAAAGGTCGTCCGCAGCATGGATACCTTGAAGAAGATGGGACTAAATCCGAATTGCATCGTCTTGTTGCCGAAATGGAATCACCTGGCCGGGCATTAGGCATCCCGCAAAAGAACAGTCTTTGGCGGATCGAGCTTAAATTTCTGCAACTTTCCTGTATTTTCCCTGCGAAATGGGGCATCCCCGGAGAGAGGTTTGCGGCCCGGGGGCGCCCCGTTGACAGTGCGGGGGCGGGCTCCCTATCGTGTGTGTAAGGAAGTGATTGAAAAGAGGCGAAATACAACGAGGAGAGCACGAAATTGGCGGGAAGCATGACAGGCTACGGCGCGGGAGAGGCCGCGCTCGGGGATTCCACGCTCGTCGTCGAGACGCGCTCGGTCAACCACCGCTATCTCGAAACCTCCATCCGGGGCCCCCGGTGGTCGCTCTCCCTCGAGGGCGCTGTCCGCGAGGAGGTGAAGAAGCGCTTCGACCGCGGGCGGTTCGACGTGTTTATCCATTTCGAGGTTCCCGAGAACGGCGCCGCTTTGATCAACATGGATGCGGCCCGTGAATTCGTGGGTTCCCTGCGGGCGGTGGGAAAGGAGTTGAGGCTCTCGGGCGATGTGAGCCTCGAGGTGCTGGCCCAGTTCCGCGATTCCCTGAAATCCGTGGAGCCGGCCATCTCTCCCGAGGAAGCCAAGCCGGTCCTGCTCGATGCGCTCGGGCGCGCGCTCGAGAGCCTGAAGGAGATGCGGGTGCGCGAGGGCGGGGCCCTGCAGCGCGATATCGTCTCGCATCTCGGCCAGGTGGAAATTTTTACGAGGGAGATACGCGCCTCGCTGCCCGAGATCCGGGCGGCGCTGACCGGGCGGGCCAGAGAGCGGATCCTCCAGTTCGCCGAAGGGCTCCAGATGGAGGAGGGCCGCCTCGAGCAGGAACTCGTCTACGCGGCCGAAAAAGGAGACATCAGCGAAGAACTCAGCCGGCTCGAGAGCCACATCTCGCAGTTTCGCGGCCTTCTCGAAGCCGAAGGGCCCATCGGGCGGAAGCTCGATTTTCTTCTCCAGGAGATGAACCGGGAGGCCAACACGGTGGCTTCCAAGTCCGTGGATCTGTCCATCACCCAGCGCGCGGTGGAGTTGAAGAGCGCGATGGAGAAGATCCGCGAGCAGGTTCAGAACATCGAGTGATGACGAGAAAAGGACATCTTTTTGTTATCTCTGCGCCCTCGGGGACGGGAAAGTCCACCCTCATCAACCGGGCGGTGGATGAGATCTCCGATATGTGGCACTCGGTGAGCGCCACGACGCGCGCGCCCCGGAATTACGAGAAAGAAGGTGTCCATTATTTTTTCATGGGCCGGGCGGATTTCCAGAAGAAAATCGAGGAGGGGCATTTTCTCGAATGGGCCCGGGTGCATGACGAGTATTACGGTACCCCGGTCCAGGAGGTGGACCGCCGCCTCGAGGCCGGGGTGGATGTGATCATGGATTTGGATGTGCAGGGCGCCCTCCAACTCAAGGAGCGGCGGCCCGGCGCCCGGCTGATATTCATCATGCCGCCCTCGATCGAATCGCTGCGGGAGCGGCTCAAGGGGCGGAACACCGAATCCGAGGAAAAGATAAGCGCCCGGATCGCGGAAGCAAAAAGAGAAATCACGCAGCGCGATCACTACGATCATGTCATCGTGAACAATGTGCTGGAGGATGCCTACCGGGAGCTGGCGGGCGTGATTCTCGGAATCCGGGAAGAGGCGGAGGAGCCTCGGTCATGACAAAAGCGCTTGGCGGTTTGCGGGGGAAATTCGTCGTCCTCGGCGTCTCGGGCGGCATCGCCGCCTACAAGGGCATCGAGCTCGCGCGCCTTCTCCAGGCGGCGGGCGCTGAGGTGCAGGTGGTGCTGACCGAGGGCGCGCTGGAGTTCGTCCAGCCGCTGCCTTTTCAGGTGCTCACGGGCCGGGTCCCGATCTCGAAGATGTTCCCCATCGAAGGGGGCGCGCACGCGGGGGACATGCCCCATATCTCTCTGACCGCCAAGGCGGCGCTCGTCGTCATCGCCCCCGCCGCGGCGAACATCATCGGAAAATTCGCCCAGGGGCTGGGTGATGATTTTCTCTCGACCCTTCTCCTTTCGGCGAGAGGGCCCGTCCTCGTGGCCCCGGCCATGAACACCAGGATGTGGGAGAACGAGGCGGTCCGCGCGAATGTGGCCACCCTCCGGACTCGCGGCCACATCGTGATGGAGCCGGGTTCGGGGCGCCTGGCACGCGCCGAGGAGGGCGAGGGGCCGGGCCGGATGCCTGAGCCGGCGGAGATTCTCGAGGATGTCCTCCGCCTCATCGGCACGCCGCAGGATCTGGCGGGCCTTCATCTTCTGGTCACGGCGGGCCCCACGCGGGAGAGATGGGACGCCGTGCGGTTCTTGTCGAACCGCTCCACTGGCAAGATGGGCTACGCCGTGGCGGCCGCGGCGGCCGCGCGCGGCGCCCGGGTGACGCTGGTGAGCGGCCCGGCCGCCCTGCCCGATCCCGAGGGGGTGGAGACCGTGCGCGTCGAATCGTGCGAGGAGATGCGCGCCGCCGTCCTGAAGGCGTGGCCCGGAGTTCAGGCCGCCGTCATGGCCGCCGCCGTCGCCGATTACCGCCCGGCCGACCCCCGGAACGGGAAACAGAAAAAAGGAGAAGGCGGACTCACCCTTGAACTCGAACGCACTCCGGACATCCTCGCCGAATTGGGTGAAGACAAGAGAGGGCGCATCCTCATCGGGTTTGCGGCGGAGACGGGAGAGCTCAGGGAAAACGCGCGCGCCAAGCTCAAGCGCAAGAAGCTCAATCTGATCGTGGCCAACGCCGTCGCGGGGGCCGACGATGCCATGGGGGCGGACGAGAGCCGGGCGATCTTGATCGGGCCCGAAGGCGAGGAGGAACTTCCCCGCATGGCCAAGGGCGAGCTCGCCCACCGGCTCCTGGATCGCCTCGCCGTTTTGTGGCAAGAAAAGGGTGACACCTCCAAAACATCTGCCTGATGAGCCGAAAATGTCCGAGCGGGAAGAGATCGCCCAAGGACTGCTGGGCCGCCTGAGGAGCCTGCGCGCGGCGGGCGTGCGCTACGTCCCCCTCGGCGCGGCGCCAGAGGTATCGCCTCCTCTGGCCGCGGTCCGCAAAGCGCCCGCTCCGGCGTATCCGAAAGAAAGCCCGCCGGCCGTCCCGGCGCCACCGGCAGTCCCGGCGCCACCGGCAGAAAAGCCTCAGCCCACCCTTATCGCAGAGCCCGAGGAGAGCTACGGCATGGCGCCATCCACAAGAAAAAACGCCATCGAGACGCCCGCGCTTCCCTTCGACCCGGCGGGGGAGATGGCCCTCCCGGTACTCGAGCAGGCGGTCGCGGGGTGTCTCCGCTGCAAGCTGGGCCCGGGGCGGAAGAATCTCGTCTTCGGGGTAGGCAACCCCGCCGCCGATCTGGTGTTCGTGGGCGAGGCGCCGGGCGCGAACGAGGACGCCGAGGGTATCCCCTTTGTCGGCCGGGCGGGGCAGATGCTCACGAAGATGATCGAAAACGTGATCGAGATCCGCCGCCAGGATGTCTACATCTGCAACATCCTCAAGTGCCGCCCCCCCGGGAATCGAAACCCCGAGCCGGATGAGATCGCCTGCTGCGAGCCCTACCTCCACAAGCAGCTCGAGATCATCCAGCCCAAGCTCATCTGTGCTCTCGGCAAGTTCGCCGCCCAGTCGCTCCTCCAGACCACGGTGCCCATCGGGAAGCTGCGGGGGAAGTTCGGCCGCTACCGCGGGGTGCCCACCCTCGCCACCTACCATCCGGCCTACCTCCTCCGGAGCCCCGGGCAGAAGCGCGTCGTGATGGAGGATCTCCTCCAGATCAAGGCGGTCCTATCCGGGGCGCTTGTGCCCGAGATCGAGATTTACGGCTGAGCCCCCGAGAAATTCTCCCAAGCCATTGAAATAGATGAATTTAAAAAATAACACCCCCCAGGTTCCGCCGGACCTATATTTTGGATACGTTGGTCTTCCCCAGGGGAGGGCGGGACGATGAGAGACCCGAAGGCGTGCCCCTACCGGCACAGATCGGAAACACATGGCTTGCTGTGCTTCGATCCGGGACTGGGGGAGTATGTGAAGCTTTCCGCGGAAACCATCCGCACCTGGTGCCGGACGGATTTCCGGAAGTGCCCGGCCTATCTCGGAAACCGGAATCCGGTTCCGGGAATGAGCAAGTATTTCGAGATCCTTCGGATGCAGTACATGCTCTGACCCCGCGCGACTCCCCTGTGCAGCGGCCCCCTCGCGACTCACCGCGGGGGGGTATTTTTGTGGGGCACCCGTTTTTCTCCTGGCGACCGGAAAGGCCGCCTCTGTTACACTCTCTTCACGTTGAATTTTCGAGGAGATGAAATGGAATCACGCCTCTATTTCGCCTACGGCTCGAACATGGACCCCGCCCAGATGGAACTGCGGTGC
>JAQBZT010000228.1 GCA_027622355.1 bacterium
GCGCCTCCGGCGCTCGGAATGACAAGAAAAACAAGCAAACAGACCCACTACCCCCTAAGCGGCTCGAAGTGGAGCCAAATCCGACCGGCTTGCCGGCGGCAAGTCAAGATCGCGCAGGACCTTGTTGAGAGCAGCGAGCGTGAGCTTCGCAGGTGCGGTGATTTCGATGCCGATCGGCTTTCCGCTGCGGTTAAAGTCAATGACCAGCCCGGGGTCAGCCTTGGACGTGCGATAGCTCTTTTCTCGCGCTCGCCGCGGCAGGTAGAGATAGGCCGCCATGGGCCTGCCCTGCCGAAAGGTGACTTCGAGATAAGACTCCGTCATGCCAATCTTCTCCAGACCGGGTAAGCGGTTACGACAACCAGCAGCTTGGCGCCAAAGTCCGGTTCGACAATGACTTCCCAGGGACGCCGACGATGCCGCGCCAGAATGATCCAGCGTCCTTCCACGACATCGCCGCGGCACGATACGGCACGCTCAAGCATAGCTCTTAAGTCAACCTCCGTAAACCGGCGATCCTCCATGCGCTTGAGCAGGTGGGGAGTGAATTCAAGCTCCCACTCCCACCATTCCGGCCAGCTTCCTGTTTTCAGATCCCAACTCCATTTGATAGGACCACAAGTTTACCGTCATTGTTTCCGGCGAACGTTGCGGTTGAGGCACGCGCTTTTTCGAGCACAATTCCTACCTTTCCGACTGATAGCGCCGGAGCGCCTTTTCGAGGGCGTCGGCGATCTTGTCGGCTTCTTCTTCCTTCAGGATCAGCGGCGGACTGATGGTGACGGTGTTGGCGGGGCCGTCCGCGATCCCGGCGTTCTTGGCGAAGAGCACGCCATCGTCGTGGGCGTATTTGAGAATCTTCGAGGTCGCCGCCGTCGGGATCGGATCGCCGTTCTCCTCCACCAGCTCCACCCCCCAGATGAGGCCCACCCCGCGCACATCCCCGACGCAGGGAATGTCGCTCAGCTTCTTCAGCTTCTCACCGAGATAGCGCCCGACCTTCCGCGCGTTGGCGGGCAGATCCTCGCCCGTGAGAATCTCCAGGTTCTTCAGCGCCGCCGCGCAACAGGCCGGATGCCCGCCGTAGGTGTTGATCTGGGCGAAGAAGCTGCCGTCCTCCGGGTTGAGCGCATCGAAAACCTTGTCGTTCACCGCCACCGCCCCGATCGGGAGGTAGGCGCTGCTCAGTCCCTTGGCCATGGACATGATGTCGGGGGTGACACCGTAGGTCTGCGCCGCAAAAAGCTGGCCCGTCCGCCCGAAGCCGGTGATGACCTCATCGAACACCATCAGGACGCCGTAGCGGTCGCAGACCTCCCGCATCCGCTGGAGATAATCCGCCGGGGGCGGAATCACCCCGCCGCCGCCGATCACGGGCTCGGCGATGAACGCCGCCACGGTGTCGGGCCGCTGGTAGCGGATAACGGCGTCGAGCTCCTCGGCGCAGCGCTCGGCGAGCTCCTCCTCGCTCTTCGCGCTGCTGCGGAAGAAGTAGGGCGCCTGCACATGGATGATCCCGGGGAGGAGGGGGCCGAAGTCCGAGCGGCGGTGGGTCTGGCCCGTCAGGCTCATCGCCCCGATGGTGCCGCCGTGGTAGCCCTGGTAGCGGGCGATGATCTTGTAGCGGCCGCCGTTTTTCGTGCCCCAGTTGCGGACCATCTTGATGACGGTGTCGTTGGCCTCCGAGCCGCTGTTGACGAACCAGACGTGCTCGAGCCCCTCGGGGAGCATGCCCGTGAGCTTGGCGGCGAGCCGCGCCGCGGGCTCGTTGATCAGCGTCAGCGGGGCGTAGGGGAGCCGGAGGAGCTGCTGGTAGGCCGCATCGGCCACTTCCTTGCGCCCGTAGCCGATATTCACGCACCAGAGGCCGGCCATCGCGTCAATGTAGGTCTTCCCGGCGGCGTCGGTGACGGTGCATCCCTCGGCGCTCGAGAGGATGTCGATCGGGGAGGCATCGAGCGAGCGGGCGTTGGTGAAGGGATGCCAGACATGGGCCTTGTCCAGTTCCCGGATTTCATTTGCATCCATCGTCGCGGTCGGCGGGGTCATATGCATTTCCTCTTCATCAAAGAGATACGCGCGCTATCGCGGCACAAACTCATCTGGCGGCACGAAAGAAAAGATCATAAATTCCGGGACCGCAAAGCGCAACGGCACGGCTACATCCCGGCCGCCACCTCCCCGATCGCCCGGTCGATCACCTCGGCGATGAAGTCCGCCTGCGCCTCCGTCAGGATCAGCGGCGGGGAGAACGTCAGGACATCGTTCACGTTCCGGAAGATGACGCCCGCCTCGTGGGCCTTCTTGTTCACCTTCGCGCCGGCCGAGCCGAGGGGGGCGAAGGGCTTTTTCGTCTTCTTGTCCTGGACCAGCTCCACGCGGGCGAGCAGCCCTTTTCCGCGCACATCGCCGACGATGGGATGCTTTTCGAGTTCCTTGAGCCGCCCCAGGAAATGATCGCCCACCTTGCGGGCGTTCCCCGGCAGGTTCTCCCGCTCGATGATGCCGAGATTCGCGATCGCCGCCGCCGCCGCGGTGGCATGGCCGCTGTAGGTGTTGCCGTGGCGGAACTCTTTGCCGTCCCCCGGCGTCCCGAGAAACGCCTGGTACACCTCATCGGTGCACATCGTCGCGCCCATCGGGACATAGCCGCTCGTGATTCCCTTCGCAAAGCACATGATGTCGGGCTTCACGCCATAAGTGCGCGAGCCGAACCAGGTGCCCGTCCGCCCGAAGCCGGTGATGACCTCATCGGCGATGAAGAGAATATCGTGCGCGGTGCAGATCTCGCGGCACTTCTTCAGATAGCTCTCCGGCGGCACGATCACCCCGCCCGCCCCCATGACGGGCTCGGCGATGAAGGCGCCGACCGTCTCCGGCCCCTCGAAGGCGATCGCGGTCTCGAGGGCGTGCGCCGCCGCCTCGGAGACTTCCTCCTCGCTCAGCCCCTCCCCGAAGTCGTTCCGGTAGCAGTTGGGCTCCGGGATATGCCGGAAGCCGGGCAGGAGCGGCTCGAACATCCGGCGGTTGGCGTTGATCCCGCTCGCCGAGAGCGCCCCGAACGTCACCCCGTGGTAGGCGTTGCGCCGGGAGATGATCTTGTACTTTTTCGCCTGGCCGAGATTCTTCCAGTACTGGCGGACCATCTTGAGCGCGGTCTCCACCGCTTCGGAGCCGCTGTCCGAGAAGAAGACCTTGCCCATCCCCTCTTCCGCGGTCAGCCCCTTGAGCTTTTCGGCGAGTTCGATCGCGGGGGGATTCGAGAAGCCGACAAAGGTCGAGAAGAAGGGCATCTTCTTCATCTGCGCAAAGGCGGCCTCGGCCACCTCCTCGCGCCCGAAGCCGATGTTCATGAGCCAGAGGCTCGCGTGCGCGTCGAGATACTTCTTTCCGGCCGTGTCCCAGACGTAGACGCCCTCCGCCCGCTCGAAAATTTTCGGCCCCTGCTCCCGGACCACCTCCATCTGCATATAAGGGTTCCAGTACGACCGCCGGTGCGCCTGATCCAGTTCCTGGGATGTCATCGCCATCGCGCTTCACCTTTCGCTTGTGGTAATCAAATTGAGGGTAATGGGTCGTTTGCACAATGGACCCGTTGTGTCATTCCGAAGGAGCGTAGCGACTGAGGAATCTGCTTGGGAAAAACAGATTCCTCGCGCCTCTGGCGCTCGGAATGACATGAAAAACCAGCAAGCCGACCCACTACCAAATAGAAGCCAAATCCATCAGCCGACCGGCTCGCCCTCGGTTTTTTCCATCTCGAGAATTACGCTCCGAAGCCGGGCGGTGATCGGCCCCGGCGCCGGAATGGGCCGTCCGTCCACCTCCGCCACCGCGTGCACCCGGCTGAAGGAGGAGGTCAAGAACACCTCATCCGCCGAGTAGAGATCGTAGAGCGTCAGGTCGGCCTCCCCGGCGGGGATGCCTTCGCGCCCGGCGATCTCCAGAACGGTCCGCCGCGTGATCCCGTCCAAGACGTACTGCGCCCGCGGCGTCCTGAGCGCGCCGTCCTTCACGATGAAGATATTCTCCCCCGGCGCCTCGGCCACGAAGCCGCGCACATCGAGAATGACGGCCTCATCGAAGCCCGACTCGATCGCCTCGATCCGCGCCAGCACGTGGTTCAGGTAGTTGAGGCTCTTCACGCGGGGCTCGAAGCTCTCGGGGGGAACCTTGCGCACCGCCGCCGTCTTGAGGCGCAGGCCCGCCCCCTTCGGCCGGTAGCTCGAACCGGTCGCGGCGGGCGGGGTGGGATCGTGGAGCAGGATCGCGAGGGTTGGCCCCGACGTCACCCTGGGGTCGAGCACCGGATAGCCCGCCCCGCGCGAGACGATGATGCGGATGTAGACATCCCCCACCCCCGAGCGGCGGACACACTCCTTGACCAACTCGCCGATGCGCTCTTTCGTCTCGGGGAGATCGAGCTTGAGCACCCGCGCCGAGCGCTCGAGCCGCTCGAGATGATCCCGCAGCTTGAAAAGCCGCCCGCCCGTAGCCGTGAGGCTCTCGAAGATGCCGTCCCCGTAGAGAAAGCCGTGATCGAACGCCGAGACCTTGGCCTCGCCCTCGGGCACGAAATCACCGTTCACATAGCAGATGAGGGGCATCCCGCCTCCTCCGGCACGGCGCTAGGCGGCGCCGAATCGCTTCGCCAGCGCGTCGAACCCGCCCTGGTAGATCCCCCGGATGATCCCCGCCGCCTCCTCCTCCGAAACGCCCGCGGGGGTGAACGCGCTGGACCAG
>JAQBZT010000229.1 GCA_027622355.1 bacterium
ACTACTATTCCAGGCAGAGACGGGTCTTCCCAGAGACCGTCATATCCTATTTCCGACGATGTTCCTTGGTAGCGGCCATTGGTGACTTTGTATTCAAGGCGTCGACCAAGTTCATTGGTGATGTCTTGAAGAACTATTCCACTCTTGTTGAAAGACGAGTTAAGGCAATGGTTGGCATATTTCTCAAGTGTTTCGATGCTGACTTGACGAAGATATTCTCTCAATTCTTGCTGGCATTCAGACTTATCTAAAAGTCGGCCATCACCTGCAGTCACAACAATCTGCTCAATTGACATTTCTTGAACAGCATTGGGATTGGCTTGCCAAAGGCTAATGAGGGGCATCAGTTACTCTCTTAGTTTGAGTAATGTCTAGCCAGTGGTGGCAAATCATGTTTTATATCGCCTCTTTGATCGCTTCCAAATTCTCCGGGTTCTCCAGCGAGTTGGGGTCGAGGTTCACTTCCTCGCCGAGATAGACTTTCTTGATGGCGCCGCGGACGATCTTGGCGGAGCGGGTCTTGGGGAGCGCCTTGACGAATTTCACGATGTCGGGCCGGAAGCTCTTGCCGAGATAGTCCACCGTCTGATCCTTGAGTTCCTCGCGGAGTGCGTCCGAGGGCTCATACCCATCCGCGAGGACGACGAAGCAGCCCAGCGTCTGGCCCTTGAGATCGTGCGGCAGCCCCACGACGGCGGATTCCACGACGGCCGGGTGCTTGATGAGCTCGGCCTCGACCTCGGCCGGGCCCACGCGCTTGCCCGCCACCTTGATGGTGTCATCCGCCCTTCCCTGGAGATGCCACAGGCCGTGCGCATCCACGCGGGTCCAGTCGCCGTGGTTCCAGACCCCCTCCCCCCATTTGGAGAAGTAGGTCTCGATGTAGCGCGCATCGTCCTTCCAGAAGCTCTGCGTGAGGGAGGGGATGGGTTTTTTGAGGACGAGATAGCCCACCTCGCCCGCGCTCCCGCTGATGGAGTTTCCCTCCTCATCGAAGATGTCGCAGTCCGTCCCCATGGCGGGCATCCCGACGGTGCCGGGGGCGAGCGCCATGACGGGCAGCGGCTGGAGGAGGCAGCCGCCGATCTCGGTGCCGCCCGTGATGTTCATGATGGGGCACCGGCCGCCGCCCACCTTCTCGAAAAACCATTTGTAGGACTTCGGGTCCCAGGGCTCGCCGGTGGAGCCGAGGACGCGCAGACAGGAAAGGTCGTGCTTCTCCACCCATTTGTCCCCGGCGCTGATGAGCATGCGGATGGCGGTGGGCGAGACGCCGAGATGGGAGATCTGGTGATCGGAGACCACCTGCCAGAGGCGGTCGGGCTCCGGGTGGTTCGGCACGCTCTCGTAGAGCATGCAGGCGTGGCCGTTGAAGTGCGCGCCGATCAGCTCGTAGGGCGCCATCACCCAGCCGAAGTCGGTCACCCAGAACATGGTGTCGCCCTCGCGCATGTCGAAGGCGTAGCGGAGATCGCGGCCCGGGCCCGAGAGCAGCCCCGCGTGGCCGTAGACGCAGCCCTTGGGCATTCCGGTCGTGCCCGAGGTGTAGAGGATGATGGAGGGGGCGTCGCCCGGGAGGCGCTCGGTCTCGGCCTGATCGGAGTGGCCGGAGGTGAAGTCGTCCCAGTAGATATCCCGGCCCGCTTCCATGGGCACATCCTCGCCGGAGCGCCGGACGACAACGACCTTTTCCACCTGGGTGCCGCGGCGAAGGGCCTCGTCGGCGGTTGCCTTGATGGGCACTTTCTTTCCCCGGCGGACGGCGCCGTCGCCCGTGAAGAGGATGCGCGCGCCGGCATGGTCGAGCCGCTCGGCGAGGCCCTCGGGGCCGAAGCCGGAGAAAACCGGCATCATCGCGACCCCGATCTTGAAGCAGGCGTACATGGCGATGGCGGCCTCGGGGACGAGGGGAAGAAAGATGCCCGCCCGATCGCCCGGCTTCAGGCCCGCCGCACGCATGGCGTTCGCGAGGCGGGAGACTTCCGCAGAGAGTTCCGCGTACGTGAATTTCCGTACCTCGCCGCCGTCGCCCTCCCAGATGAGAGCGGTTTGATCCCGCCTTTCGCCTTCGAGGTGGCGGTCAATGCAGTTGAGGACGGCGTTCGTCTCTCCGCCGATGTACCACTTCGCCCAGGGGAAGCCCCGGCCCATGTCCAGAATCTTGTCGTAGGGTTTGTACCAGGCCATGCCGAGATCTTCGGTAATGGTCTCCCAGAATTTTTCGTGCGCATCCCAGGACCACTGGAGGAATTCCCTGACATCCGCATGGCCCGTTTTTTTCATCAGCTGGGCGATGTGGCTGTTCTCGATGAAATCCTGGCTCGGCCGCCAGATGATGTCGGAATCGCTCATCGGGTCATCGTCTCCTGATCGACCTGCCCGCCGCGGGGCGGGGATTATTTTCTCGCGTGGTCGTTGATCCACACCGAAAAGCGCGTGCCCATGTAGGCGTCCACGACCCCGAAGCCCGGCGTCTTCAGCTTGCGGGGCGGATCGTAGGTGTTTTCCTGGATGCGCTCGATGGCCTCGGCCATCTCGCCGATGATGGAGGCGTCCGAGAAGGCGTCCGTGTGTCCCGAACAGACCCACTTCACCTCGGAGGCGATGGTTTCGAGTTTGCGAAGCGAGGGGCCGTAGTCGCTGAGGACGGCGGTGGGCACCTGCAGGTAGAGCGGCTGGAAGGGCTTGACGAGATCGCCCGTGATGAGAACGCCCTCTTTTTCATCGAGGAGGGAGACGCTGCAGGGGGAGTGCCCCGGGGTGTCGTAGACGCGAATCCGCCTTCCGCCGAGATCGAAAACATCGCCCTCTTTGACATCCCGGCCGGGGGTGGCCGGCGGGATGGTGAAGGTACCGGGGTCGAATTCCCCGGGGAAGGGCAGGCCGTCCCCCCAGGTGGCGATGAGGTTCCGGCAGACCTCGGTGTAGTCCACCGCCAGGCGGTCCCGGCCGTTGGGGTGGACCCCGGCGCTCTCCCACTGGTGCGCCGCGCCGATGTGATCCCAGTGGGTGTGGGTGAGGATGTGCTCGAGGGGCAGGCGGGTCAGGCTCTCGCAAAGGGCCCGGTAGTTTCCGATGCCCACCCCGCCGTCCACGGCCAGCGCCTTCTCCCCGCCGAGGAGGAGGAACATCTTCCAGCGGCCCCCCTCGGTGATCTGGTAGGTGCCCGGTGCGATCTCCTCGACCCGGTACCAGGGCTGTGCCATCTCGATTCCTTTCGCCGCCGCGCGCGCCTACTTGCGGGCCTTGTCGTTGATCCAGACCTTGATGCGGGGCATTTCGTATTCGTCTATCTCGCCCCACGTGGGGACTTCTTTTTTTACGAAATCCGGCTTGCCGGCCTGGATGTCCTCAAGGAAGCCGGCCATCTCTCCGATGATGGAGGGATCGGCGTAGGGCTCGGTGTGGCCCGAGGTGATCCAGCGGACCTCGACCTCGGAGGCGAGCTTTTCCATCTTCCGTAGCGAGGGGATGTAGTCGGAGAGCACGGCGGTCGGCACCTGGAGGAAGAGGCACTCCTCGGGACGGACCAGATCGCCCGAGACGAGGATCTTCTCCTTCTCGTCGTAGAGGGAGATGCTGCAGGGGGAGTGGCCCGGGGTGTCGTAGATTTTGAGCACCCTGCCGCCCAAATCAATCGTGTCGCCTTCCTGCAGGGTCGAGCCGAAGGTGGCGGGCTTGATCGCGTACTGGTCTGCGTCGAACCAGTCGGGGAATTTGTTTCCGCCGCCGGTCCACATTTTCACGAAGCCCTGGGTCATCTTCGAGAGATCCTGCGCCAGCATGCTCTTGCCGTTGGGGTGGACGGCCACCTTGTTCCACCGGTAGGCCGATCCCACATGGTCCCAGTGGGTATGGGTGAGGATGTGCTCGATGGGGAGGTCGGTGATGCTTTCCTGGAGCTTGCGGAGGTTGCCGATGCCGATGCCGCCGTCGATGGAAAGCGCCTTTTCCTTGCCGAGGAGGAAGAACATCTTGAAGCGCCCGGCTTCGGTGATCTGGTAGCTTCCGGGAGCGAACTCGGTGACGCTGTACCAGTCCTGGGTTTCCATGCTTTCTCCTGTCGGTGATTATCGAAATGACATTTTTGATCTTCCCGGCTCCCTGCGCCCATTCGGGAAAAAGCCGAAAAAGACTTTCGTTGCATATTGCGCTGTCAGATTGACCCTAATTTATATCCCCTCGCCCGGAGGGGATCAAGCAGGTTTCCCCGTCCGGGGAAAGGAAACTTATCCCCTGTAGATCGGCTCCTCCCGGCTGAAGAAGCCCTCGATCAGGCCGTAGGCGATGAGGCGGTTTTTCTCCTGAAGGCTGGCGTGGGCGATGCCCGGCATGACGGCGAGCTGCTTGTCCGGATTCAGGAGCCGCTCGAAGAAGGACAGAATATCCTCGAAGGAGGCGATGCCATCGTACTGCCCGCGAGTGATGAGAGTGGGAGAGGCGATCTTCTCCGGGTCCACCAAGGGGAGCCGCTCGCACATGTCGATATAAGTGCCGTTCGGGATGCTCTCGTCGAGTTCGCAGACGGCCCGTGCGAAAGCCTTGACCACGTCGGGGTAGACGGTCCCGGGATGGTCGCGGGTGAAGATGGATTCGATGAACTTGCGGTTCACCGGCCGCCGGGATTCGGGGGCGACGCCCGCGAAGCGTTTTTTCCGATCGGCGAGGGTGGGGCTGCCTTTTCCCGTCCAGACGAAGGCGTCCAGGACGAGTCGCTTC
>JAQBZT010000230.1 GCA_027622355.1 bacterium
AGGTCAACCCCCCGAAGGGCCCTCACCTCTCCCCCGGGCGAGAAATACGTCTTCTCCAGACCCAAGGCAGAAATGACACATTCTTCGGGAGAGATGCCCAGCCTTACCTCGGCTTCGACCGGTTTTTCAGCCATAACGGAGCATTTCCACCGGGTCGACCCGCGAGGCGCGCCAAGCGGGGTACAAAGTGGCCACCAAGCTAATGATTACGGCCACAATTGCGGTTACGGCCACGTTAAAGGCAGAGAGATCCACCGGCAACCTGTCTATATGGTAGACGCTGGGGGGAAGGATGTCCAGACCGAAAAACTTCTCCAAAAAGTCTTCTAAAACATAGAGTTTCCAGCTCAAAACGAGCCCGCCGAGGGTCCCGAAGATGGACCCGGCCAGGCCGATAATCGCCCCCTGGTAAAAGAAAATCCGGAGAATGCTCCCCCGGGTTGCCCCCATAGACTTCAAAATGGCGATTTCCCGGCCCTTTTCCATCACCACCATCACCAGCGAGCCCATGATATTGAAGGCCGCCACTACGATGACCAGGAGGAGGAGAATCGTCATCGTCGTTTTTTCAGTCTTGAGGGCGGAAAAAAGGCTCTGGTTCATCCGCTGCCAGGAGCGGGGCCAGAAGGGAAGCCCCAGCCGCTTCTGCAGATCCTGCGCAACCCGCTCAGCCGCGAAAATGTCCCGGATCCGAAGATGGATGCCCGTGACATCCTGCCCCAGGCCGAAGAACCGCTGGGCCTCCTCCAGCGAGATATAGGCCATCCCCGAGTCGAACTGGTAGTAGCCGCTCCGGAACGTGCCGACGATCTGGAAGCGCTTCGTCCGGGGAAGCACCCCCATCGGGGTGATGGTTCCCGTCGGACTCACCATGATGACCTCATCGCCCAGCTTCAGACCCAGGCTGGCGGCCAACTCCGACCCGAGGACAATGCCCGCGCGCAGCGGCTCCGCGCCGGGGGGAAGCGCCGAGCGATCCACCGTGAACCTGACGAGCCGCTCGAGCCCTCCCGTTTGAATGTTCTTCTGGATCTCGCTGACTTTCGCTTCCCGTGCCGGGTCGATTCCCCGGATGACCGCCCCGGTCACTGCGCCCCGCGCGGTCAACATCGCCTGCCCGTACACGAACGGGCTGGCCGCGATGACCTCGGGCTGCTTCTTCACCTCAGAGAGCGCCTCCCGCCAGCCGCGCATCGCGTTCGAACCGGCCTCGACGACGACGACGTGGCTCTGGGTCCCGAGGATCTTCGTGCGAAGCTCCCGCTCGAAGCCCGACATCACTCCCACGACCACGATCAGCGTCATGACGCCCAGCGCGATGCCGAGGATGGAGATCCAGGTCGTCACCGAAACGAAAGCGCGCTTCCGCCGGGAGCGGAGGTGGCGCATGCCAATCTGAAACTCCACACGAGAAACCATCGCTACTCTTGGGTCCGTCGAAGAAGAGGGAAAAAGATCACATCCCGGATCGAGGGCGAGTCCGTGAGCAGCATCGCCAGACGGTCGATGCCGATGCCCTCCCCGGCCGTGGGCGGCAAGCCATATTCCAGGGCGCGCAGATAGTCCCAGTCCACGCGGTGCGCCTCCTCGTCCCCGGCTTCGTGTGCGGCAGCCTGCTCCTCGAAGCGCGCCCTTTGTTCGTCGGGATCGTTGAGCTCGGTATAGGCGTTCGCAATCTCGCGCCCGGCCACGATCAGCTCGAACCGCTCCACCGTCTCGGGGTCGTCCTCGCGTGACTTGGAGAGCGGAGAGAGTGCCCGCGGAAAATCGTAAATAAACGTCGGCTGGCGAAGCTTGGGCGCCACCTGCTCCTCGAAGAGGTACTCCAGTGCATGCACGTGCGCCATATCGTCCGGGATGGGATAGCCGGTCGCCTTCGCCACCCCGCGGGCATGATTCCGCGCCGCCTCGGTGTCTTCCAGCACATCTGCGGGGGCGCCCCCGATCTCGACGATGGCATCCTTCCATTTGTGGCGCGCCCAGGGGCGTCCGAAAGAGATTTCCTCGCCGCCGTACGTCACGGTCCGGCCGCCGCAGATCTCCTCCGCCATCCCGGCCAGCATCTCCTCCGTCAGGCCCATCAAGTCGTTGTAGTCCGCATAGGCCATGTAAAATTCCAGCATGGTGAACTCGGGGTTGTGCTGGGTCGAAATGCCCTCGTTGCGGAAGCTGCGGTTGATCTCGTACACCCTGTCCAGCCCGCCGACGACCAGGCGCTTGAGGTAGAGCTCGGGCGCCACCCGAAGGTAGAGTTCCATCTCCAGCGTGTTGTGGTAGGTGGTGAACGGGCGCGCCGCGGCGCCGCCCGCCAACGGTTGCATCATGGGTGTCTCGACTTCAAGAAAGCCCCGATCGTCGAGAAATTTCCGGATATGGCCAATGATCCGGGCCCGGGTGCGGAACACCTCCACCACCTCAGGGTTGGCAATCAGGTCCACATAGCGCTGTCGGTAGCGCATCTCGACGTTCTGGAGCCCATGCCACTTTTCGGGCAAGGGCATGAGGTTCTTGGCCAGCACCCGGGCGCTGCGGACCCATATCGAGATCTCCCCCGTGCGGGTGCGGAAGAGGCCGCCCTCGCAGCCCAGGATGTCGCCGATATCAAATTCCTTCGCGGCGGCGAACAGCTCCTCGCCCACATCGTTGAGCCGGAAGAAGAGCTGGATACGGCCCGTGCTGTCCCGCAGGTCCATGAAAATCACTTTCCCCTGCAGGCGCTTGGCCATCAGCCTTCCCGCCACGGTGAAGCTCGCCGCCTTCTCTTCCTCGAAGGCATCGACGGGGCGATCGCCATACTGCTCCGCCAGCTCGCCAATCTGGCGTGTGATCGGAAATCGGTTCGGGAATGGATTCTGGCCCGTCTCCCGCATGGTCTGCAGCTTGCGCCGCCGCTGGGCCAGAACCTCATTTAAATTTTCCCCGCCCGCATCCTCAGGTGAGGCGCCGGAACGCTCCTCGGGAGCGTTTTCGCTCATCTATCTCTCACTCCTTTTTCCGGTCTCCGTCTCGGCAACTTCGGCTTCACGACAAAATCCGGCCAACGCTATCCCCCGCGCGGCCCCACGTCAAGGAGACTCCCCTTTCCCGCGTTTACGAGCCCATGCCGGTCCGGGTTTCGATTTGCGACAGCAGATAGGCATCGATAAAGGGATCAATTGCACCGTCGAGCACCGCATCCACGTTCGAGGTTTCCACGTCGGTCCGGTGGTCCTTCACCATGCGGTAGGGGTGCATCACATACGAGCGTATCTGGCTTCCGAACGCGATTTTCTTCTTCAAGGCATGCAGCGCCTCTTTCTCTTCCTCGCGCTTGCGCCGCTCACGCTCGTAGAGGTGGGCCCGGAGGAGTTTCATCGCGGTGGCCTTGTTCTTGTGCTGGCTTCTCTCGTTCTGGCAGGAGACGACGATGTTCGTCGGCAAGTGGGTGATTCGCACGGCGGAATCGGTGGTGTTGACGTGCTGGCCACCCGCGCCTGAGCTCCGGTAGACATCAATTCTCAGATCCTTTTCGTCGATTTCGATCTCGACATCGTCTTCGATCTCGGGGGTGACATCCACCGAGGCGAACGAGGTATGCCGCCGCGAGCTGGCATCGAAGGGCGATATGCGCACCAGGCGGTGGACACCCACCTCAGCCCGCAGGTAGCCGTAGGCGTACTCCCCCGACACGATCAGGATCACGTTCTTGAGCCCCGCTTCCTCGCCGCCTAGATAGGACACGATGCGGGCCTCGAATCCCCGGTTCTCCGCCCAGCGGGAGTAGAGCCGCAGCAGCATCTCGGCCCAGTCCTGGCTCTCCACCCCGCCGGCGCCGGCGTTGATCGAGAGGATCGCGTTCAGGGCGTCCTCTTCCTCGTCCATCACCAGGCGAAACTCAAGGCGCTGGATTTCATCCTCGAGGGCATTCAGGCTGTCCTCGATGTCGGCGAGCAGGCCCGGATCCGGCTCCCCCTCCTCCATCTGCATGACTTCGAGGAGTTCGGTCTGGTCCGTGAGTTTTTGGTGGAGATTCTTCCAGGCAGTGATGGTCCGCTGGAGAGAAGCGCGCCGTTTCAGGACAGTCTGGGCGCTCTCGGCATCGTTCCAAAAATCCGACTCTCCGGCGCGCTTTTCCAGCGCCGTGCAATCCGCTTCCAGCCTGTCCAGGTCAAAGACGGCCTCGAAGTTCTTTCAGCCGCTCTTCCAGGCGTCCTCCCTGTTTCAACAACTCCTCCATGACCTTCTCCTTGCCTCCCTCCAGGCACAACAGGCGGAAACACCATTTCTTCCAACGACTTAATCATACCACACCCGCCCCCGGCCACGGTGCCAAGCCGCCAGCGCCGCGAGCAGGGAGAACAGAAGGCAGGCGAAGGCGAAGATATCGCCCGTCCGCGCATACAGGCTCGGTCCCTCCTGCCGGGGCGCGACAAACCCGGATTTCCCCCAAAACCGGAAAAGCGGGCTCCGCTCGAGAATCTTCCCCCTCGCATCCACGAAACCGCTGATCCCCGTGTTGGCCGCCCGGACGATGGGAACGCGGTACTCCACCGCGCGCATGGCGACCATGGAGAGGTGCTGCTCGGAGGCCGCCGTGCGCCCGAACCAGGCGTCGTTCGTGATGTTGACCAGGAACTGGGCATCCCGGAACCCCCGGACCACGCGGGGGAAGATGGCCTCGAAGCAGATCAGCACCCCGAATTTCCCCCCGGGGATGTCGAACACCCGGGGCTTG
>JAQBZT010000231.1 GCA_027622355.1 bacterium
GATCGGCGGCGGAAGCGGCCTCATCCAGCAGGGCGCCTCCCAGGATGCCGCCCGCGGCCAGCCCCGCGGCTCCCTTGAGGAACTTCCTTCTCTCCCAAAAAACAGATTCGGGCGTGGCCTCCCGCTCGGGAATCGCCCATTCTTTCTTCCGGATAAACGGCATGGATATCTCCAAAAAAATCTGGCGGCAGACTTTTCGAAACCAGGGGCGGAAACAAGCGGGGCGTCCTGTGATACATTCTCCCGCGCAAGGAAAAGTGGCCCTCTGCCACGATTCTCCTTCACTATACAAATTATCTGTAAGGATTTCATAAAGGAACAAGCGTTTTCGTCACAGAAAATACATCTTTCCCGCTTTTTGGAGGAAATATGGAGGAAATACGTTTCCCGGCGGATCGCCTCGCCGCATTCATCGAAAGCACCTTCACCGCCCACGGCGTCTCCGCCGGGGACGCCCGAATCACGGCCCAGCGGATGATCGAGGCCGATCTCCGCGGGATGCACGGCCACGGCATCTTCCGCCTCGCCCCCTACTGCCGCAGGGTCAAGGAGGGCGGCTACAACCTCAGGCCCGACATCCGCCCCGAGCGGGAGACCCCGGTCAGCGCCCTCCTCGACGGGGACAACGGCCTCGGGCAGGTGGTCGTCACCCGCGCCGCCGAGCTCGGCATCCAGAAGGCCAAAGAATCCGGCATGGGCTGGATCGGCATCCACCATGGCAACCACGCCGGGGCCGGCGGCGTCTACGCCGCCCTCGCCCTCGCCCACGACATGATCGGCATGTACATGGCCATCGGAAACGCCAACCACATGCCTCCCTGGGGAGGCGTGGACATGCTTCTGAGCACGAACCCGATCGCCTTCGCGATTCCCACCGGCAAAGAACCCCCCATCGTCCTCGACATGGCGACCTCGGTGACCTCCTACGGCAAGGTGAAGGTGATGGCCCAGAGCGGCGAGATGATGCCCGAGGGGTGGATGGTGAACAGCAAGGGCGAGCCGCTGACCGACCCGCGGCGGGCGAGCGAGGGCTTTCTCGTCCCCATCGGCGGGCACAAAGGCTACGGCCTGAACGTCATCATCGGGGTGCTGGCCGGGGTGCTGAACTCGGCCGCCTTCGGCAGCGCGGTCATCGACTTCAACCAGGACTTCAAGAGCCCCACCAACACCGGCCAGGTCTTCTTCGCCATGCGGCCCGACCTGTTCCGCGATCTGGGCGACTTCAAAGCCGAGATGGACTTCCGCATCCGCGAGCTGAGGGACTCCGCCCCGATGGAGGGGATGGGCCCCATCCGCCTCCCCGGCGAGATGGCGGTCAAGAGGGAGCGCGAGATGCGCGAGAAAGGCATCTCCGTCGCGCCGCAGGTCCTCGAGGGGCTCCGCGGGATGGCGGAGGAGCTGGGGCTTGCGGACAGGCTGGACGTATAAAAGATCGACGCATAAAAATAAGAGGGGAAAGGCACAGCGTGCACCCTCCCCCTCTTTGAAAAAATCCTGCTCGAGAAAATCCAGCTCGAATTAATCCTGCTCGATCAGCTCCTCGCAATACGGCGCGCGCGTCATGTAGACGGGCTCACCCTCGGTGACGAGGATATGGTCTTCGATGCGCACCCCGGCGCCGCCGGGAATCCCCGGCACGAAAATGAGCGGCTCGATGGCGAACGTCATACCGGGCTTGAATTCGACGCTCTCGGCGCCGGGCATCACCTCGCCGACGTAGGGCGGCTCGTTCGGGGAGATGCCGCAGCCGTGGCCGATGAAGAGCTTGATGAAGTTCTCCTCGAGGCCCGCCGCGCGCGCGACCTCGAGAAATTCCCCCGCCGAATCGTCGTTCGTGTAGCCGGGCCGCATCTTGGCGATGCCCGCCTTCAGCGCCTTGTAGACGGTGGTGTAGACCTTGATCTGCATGGGGTGCGGCGGGCCGCCCGCGATCTTGGCCCTTCCGCCGTCGCCGAAGTAGCCGTTCCAGCAGGCGCCGATGTCGATGAAGACGATATCGCCGTTGCGGATGATCTTGTCGGTGGGAAAGCGCGTCGGCGGCGCCATGTGCTCCCCCGAGGCGACGAAGGGGGACGCCAGATGGCCGAATTCGCCCCCGTGAGTGAAGAGGGTCTTCATGGCCTCGGCCGCCACGTCGTACTCCCGCACCCCCGGCACGGCGGCGTTCAGCGCGGTGATGGTGACCGAATCGGCGATGGCGCAGGCCTGCTGGAGGCAGGCGACCTCATCGGGGGTTTTCTGCACCCGGCTCATGTACATGAACTGCTCGCCGTCCACGAAGGTGGCCTCGGGGAGGTATTTATCGAGGGCGGCGCGCTGCATGAAGGTGTGCCCGTCGAGGCCGATGGTGCCGCTCGCCACCCCCCATTTTTCCATCCGGGTGGCGATGTCGTCCCGGACGGTGTTCTCGACCAGGCCGGGCTCCTCGAGGATGCCGATCGGGACATAATCCTCGATCCAGGGCATGCACTCCGCGATGCGGTGCGCCTCGCCCGATGAGGCGAGCAGAGTGGGGCTTCCCTCCTGGCGGAGGAGGACGCCGTAGGTCGTGGAGGAGCGGTACTGGATCATGATGACGCGGGCGCTCGTGAGGTAGCGGACGTTCTCATCCTTCCACAGGATGAGGGCGTCGATGCCCGCCTCCTTCATCGCCGCCTGCGTCTTCTCGACGCGCTCCCTGCGCATCCGGTCGAAATCGATGCGGTGCTCCCAGTCAACCATCATGCTGCCGCGCGCCCAGGTGGGGTACTCGGTCATCCTGAATATCCTCCTTGTGCCTTCAAAATTAACGGATTCCGGGCGGATTCCAAACAGTCGGGGACCGCCGGAAATCGCCGATTGCGTGAGATTTTCCGAACAGGCGGCGACGCTAGCACCCGCACCCGGAGGTGTCAAGAAATCCCGCCGCATCCCCCATCTTCGCGGGCCATCGGGTATACTGGAGAGCGCCACCGGTTCGTTCCCGCCCGCGGAATCTGCCCATGGCCGCGCGCCGAAGCACACCGGATTTCGAAAAATCCAACCGGATCCCCTCCCTCCCCTACAAGCCGGGCGAGGCAGAGCGCATGCTCACCCTCTCGCTGCTGGCCACCGAATCGCCCGAGAAGCGACAGGAGATCAGCCAATCGCTCCTGGACGCCCTCTCAAGGAATTTCAAGGTCCCTCTCGTCCGCGTCCGCGTCGATCACAAGCCCCAGCCCCACAAGATGCACGCCGGCCGCCTGGCCTACAAGGAATACGGGGCGTACTACCTCGAGGATGAGGTGATCCGCATCGCCAACCTGACGGCAGTCAAGGGAAAGGTGGTGGCCGGAAAAACATTTCTCGACACCCTGATCCACGAGTACATGCACCACCTTGACCGGAAGCTGTTGGGCATTCCCTCGACCCCGCACAGCGCGGGCTTCTACCGGCGGATCGAAATTCTGAAGGGCCAGTTGATGCCGAAAGACAGGCAGAGCCGGAAGAATCCAGCGCCCCCCTGGCAGCCTCCTCCCGTCAATCTCACGGGCGCTCTGGAGACCGCCCGGGCCGCTGCCCGAACCGGAAACCCGGAGGAAAAAACATCGCTTCCGGCGGCACACCCCGCCCGCGAAAAATCTCCCGCCAAAGAGAAATCGGGACACCAGGAAACACCGCCACCCCGGAGGCGGAAGAAGCGCCCTGCGGAAACGCATCCGCTCGCTCAGCTTTCCTTCTCATTTAAAAACGATTCCTGAGCGGTTTAGTGGAGTATCTATCTTACCGAGGCAAAACGGGACCGGCCAATACACAGGATAAATGTTTGTATTTACTGAAATTATTAGCTTCATGCACGCTCCCCACACTGCCCCATTGCCCTTTTTCCGCGATTCGGTTAGAAATCGGGCTCAAACCTAAGAACCGCCGTGCGCCCGGCGGGCCGTCGAGAGGAGTGAAATAAAGATGCGTCCAGCAAATGATTTCGCACGGAAACCGCATGGTCCCCTGATGGGATTCTGGTCCTGGCAGTACCTGGATGTTTTCAAGACCCTGAAGATGGTCCGCAGCAAGCGGGTGAAGGGCTTCTACGAGAAGTTCGCCTCCATCCTGCCCCCGGGCGAGCAGTTCCCCGATTTCGAGCTCAAGGATATTCAGGGGAATGTCCACAAGATGTCGGATTATATCGGGAAAAAGTACGTCGTCTTGACGGCCGGCGCCATTACGTGACCGCCCTACCGGCGGCAGTTGCCGTTCTACGAAGAGCTCCAGAAAAAATACGCCGACCGCGACGTCAAGGTGTTCAACCTCTACGTCCGCGAGCCCCACGCGGGCGAGCGCGGCTTCCCGCAGTACAAGAACCACGAAAGTTACGAGCACAAGGTGGGCTACGCGAAGGAGCTCGCCCAGATCAAGGGGATGGAAGCCACCATCCTCGTCGACGAGATGGATCAGAAGGTCCACGAGACGCTCGGGAACCTTCCGAACTTCGTCTACCTCGTCGGCAAAGATGGAAAAGTTGTCTACAAGACCACCTGGTCGAACGCAGAGTTTGTGGACGAGTATCTCGCCAATCTGGTGAACGAGGATCCGGCCTTCGCCGATAAACCGAAGCTGGAGCCGACCATCTTCACCGCCCACGCCTCGACGGCCATTTAGCAGCGCATTCACCAAGCCTCAAAAGCGCGCCTCCTCCGGGGGGCGCGCTTTTTTTATTTCATCTTCCCGAATGCATCGAGAACGGCGT
>JAQBZT010000232.1 GCA_027622355.1 bacterium
CTCCTCGCCATAGCGGTAGATGATGTCGGCAAGTGGTTCGATACCGAGTTCGTTGACCAGATCGGCAGCCGTCGTGCGCTCTCTGCGATCCATCCGCATGTCGAGGAGCGCCTCCGCGTCGAAGCGGAAGCCGCGATCGGGGTCATCGAGCTGCAGGGAGGAGAGGCCGAGGTCGAAGAGCACGCCGTCCACCGCCTCAAAACCTTCCTCGGCCACCACGCGCTTCAGTTCGGCGTAATGGGCATGGTGGATACGCGCGCTCCCGCCGTACCCGGCCAGGCGCTGGCGGGAGAGCGAAATCGCGTCGGCGTCCCGGTCACAGCCGATCAGCACACCCGATGGCTGTATCTCCTCCAGAACCGCAAGACTGTGTCCCCCTCCGCCCAAGGTAGTATCCAGGAACACAGCCCCCGGCTTCGGGGACAGGAAGTCAATGACTTCCTGAACCATGACCGGGACGTGCGACGCAGTCATTTCGACCTCACCGCAGCGCCGCCGCGCAAGCCGGCGGCCTTCTTCGATTGTGGCGACAGCGAACAACGGGCTCCCCCCCGTGGCTCGGGCCTTTAGAATTCGAGATCGATCAACCCATCTTCGGGCACGGTCTCTAAAATATCCTTGTTGTCATCCATCTGGGCCTCCCATCGCGCACGGCCCCAGATTTCGAATTTGTTTTCGAGGCCGACCAGCACCGCTTCCTTCTCGATCCCGGCCCCCTCCCGCAGCCGCGCCGGAATGAGGATGCGCCCCTGGCGGTCCAGCTCGCACTGGGTCGCCCGGGCGTACATGCTCCGGACGTAGCGGCGCACGTCGTCGCGGTAGGTCGGCAGGGCGCGGAACTTGTCGCTGAACCGGCGGCGCCACTCCTCGAGGGGGTAGGCGAAGATGCAGCCGTCCATGTCGAGCAGGATGAGTTGATCGCCATAAGTGGCGTTCAGGAATTCCCGGAATTTCGCGGGAACACTCAAGCGGCCCTTCGAATCAATAGAAACCACATGGGAACTGATGAGCATGACACTCTCCCCACACACCCCCACTTTTCCCCACTTATTTACATGTTTATAGTCTTTTCCCTGAGGGGTGTCAACGGAAATTTGGCTCAACGCAAGGAAAATCAGCTATTTCTTGTAATCTAGTTAACAGGAAGGCTGTCCACATCGTAGGCAGGAGAACGAAACCCGGTGAGAGGAGCAAAATTATAGTACGTTTTTATTCAAATGGTTAGGTGAATGTAATGAAGAAAACCGCAAGAAGTGGGAAGGATGCCCAAACCGCAGTTTTGCCCAGCAGAAAAGGTGTAATCCGAGCAACTACATTAATATCAATACGTTAACCGAAATTCAAGGGAAAGACTTGAAGCAGGCGCCTTTCCCGTCGATTTTGCCACTCCGCTAGCCCCACCAGAGGGCGAACGACAAAAGGGCCGCGGTTTCGATGATTTCTCCGGCTGCGCCGTAGGCATCGCCGGTGCCGCCCCCCAGGATACGCTCCAGATAGCGCGCCAGCAGCGCGGCAAGGATGCCGGAAACCGCCGCGGCAAAGATTCCCCCGCCGAAGCCGAGCAGCACACAGGCCCCCGCGGCCGCCGCAATCGCCCAGTTGCCCTCGGCGCGCCCGGCCGCCTCGGCGAACATCCGCCCGGTGCCGCCCTCGGGCCGGGCATAGGGGAGGCGTCCCAGAAGATAAGCCATCGCCGCCCGCCCCAGCGCGGGCGCCAGAAGAAGCGCCGCCCATTTGTCTCCCGCCGGGATCCCCCGCAGGGCCGCGAACTTCAGCAGCAGGACGCAGGCGATGGCCGCCGCCCCCATCGGGCCGCAGGCACTGTCCTTCATGATGCGGAGGCGCTCTTCGGGATTCGCGCCGCCCCCGATGGCGTCGGCCAAATCCGAGAGACCGTCCAGATGGAGCCCCCCCGTCATCACGGCCAGCGCCACCACCAGAACCGCATCCACCGCCACGGCGGGAAGCATCCGGCCCAGCACCGCGTTCAAAACAGCCAGTATCAGTCCAAGTAACAGCCCCACCCAGGAGAAGCGAATCACGGCGGCGGCGCATGTCCCTTGATCGGGGACCGTCTCCTCCCCTTCCGGCCAGGGCAGGATCGTCAAAAACCGCATGGCCAACCCAAAGCCTTTCATCCGGAATCCTCCTCTCCGCCCGGTTCCGCCTCGCCGGAAACCCCGGCGCTCTCAAAAGTGGCCATCTCGTCCATCATCCGCAGCCCGCCGCGCAAGAGCCCCAGCGCCAAGAGCGCCCCCGTTCCCTCCCCAAGGCGCATCTCTATCCGGACCGGCGGCCGCCAGCCCAGCGCCGCGAGTTGAAGGGCGTGGCCCGGCTCGGCCGACTGGTGGCTCGGAAAGCAGTATGCCATCGAATCCGGCGCCAGCGCGCGCGCCAGGAGCGCTCCCGCCGTGCTCACGAACCCGTCCACGAACACCGCCGCCCGGGAGGCCGCCGCACCGATGATCGCCCCGGCCATCGCCGCGATCTCGAAGCCGCCCCACTCGCAGAGGATTTCCAGCGGATCGGCCGGTGCCTCGGGCCGCCGCGCCAGGGCGCGTACCGCCACCTCGCGCTTCCGCTCAAGGGCCGTGCCGCGGACGCCGGTGCCGGGCCCCACAAACTCCCCCGTGGACTTGCCGAGCAGCGCCGCCGAGAGCACAGCCGCCGTCGTCGTGTTCCCGATCCCCATCTCCCCGAGGATGAGCACATTCGCGCCCTCCCCCGCCTTCTCCCGGGCCACGTCATACCCCGCCCGAAGGGCGCGCTCGGCTTCCTCTCGCGACATGGCCGGCTCGCGGGCCAGATTCCGCGTTCCGCGCGCAATCTTGCGGTCGATCAGCTTCGGATGCACTTCGAAGTCACCGCGAACGCCGGCGTCCACCACCCACACCTCGGCTCCGGCCTCGCGGGCCAGCGCGCTCACCGCCGCGCCACCCGCAAGAAAATTGCGGACCATCTGCACGGTCACCTCCGCCGGAAAGGCACTCACCCCCTCCGCCGTCACGCCGTGATCCGCGCAAAAGACCAGAGCGCAGGCCCGGATGGGCGGCGGCGGAAACGCTCCGGTGATGGCGCAGTAGCGGGCGACCCACTCCTCGAGCTGCCCGAGGCTTCCGGGAGGCTTGGTCAGCCGGTCGAGATGCCGCTGCGCCGCATCGTGCGCGGCCGCCGAAAGCGGGGGGATGGATTCGGGGAAAATAGACAAGGCACACTCTCCGGAGACAGATCCCGGGCGGAACCTTCGGGGGAGTGCCGGATGGATCCGGTTCCCTAGAAGCAGTGCTCCTCGGAGGGGAACCGCCCTTCGCGCACTTCGTTGCAGTATTCTTCGATCGCCTCGCGGGCCGAGGTTCCCAGATCGGAAAATACCCGGACGAACTTGGGCGTGAAATCGCTGAACAGATGCAGCATGTCGTGAATCACCAGCACCTGCCCGTCGCAATTGGGCCCCGCGCCGATGCCGATGGTGGGAATGTCGATCTCCCGTGTGATGCGCTCGCCAAGGGTCGAGGGGATGCCCTCGAGCACGACGCTGAAGGCACCTGCCTCCTGCACCGCCACCGCATCGCGCAGCACTTTCTCGGCGGCCTGCTCGTTCTTCCCCTGAATCTTGAAGCCACCGAAGCTGTGGATGCTCTGGGGGGTGAGGCCGACGTGCCCCATCACCGGAATCTGGCAATCCACCAGCGCGCGGATATCTTCCTTCACCCGGGTGCCGCCCTCGAGCTTGACGGCCTCGGCGCCTGCCTCGCGAACGAGCCGCCCGGCGTTGTGCACGGTTTCCGCGCGCGAGACTCCGTAGGTGAGAAACGGCATGTCCGCCACGAGGAGGGCGGCCGGCTTCGCCCGGCTCACGGCCTTCGTGTGGTGCACCATGTCGTCAAGCGTGACCTTGGTCGTATCAGGGTAGCCGAGCACCACCATGCCGAGACTGTCCCCGACCATGATGACATCCACTCCGGCCTCATCCACGAGCTTGGCGGTCGGATAGTCGTAGGCGGTGAGCGAGGTGATCTTTTCCTTGCCCTTTCGGGCGCGGATGGTGGCGGTGGTGATTTTCTTCTTTTGGGGCTGGGTGAGCGTACTCATGGGTCGCTCCCTCTCCTTCGAAAGGTGAACGCCTCTTTCATGACGGGCATGAAAGTGTGGAGGCGCAATTCACAAAAGACCAATCAAAACCGTCCAGGCCCATGGCTGGGTGCCCGGCGGAAGAGACAGCCTAGGTGGGGTCCGAAACCGTGTCAACCATCCCTTTTTTCCGCCTTTTCCATCGCCCGGACACCAAGCAGAACCGCCCGGTGCCCCGGTACATCGAACCCGGCTTTTTCCGCAATCTCAACGAATTTCCCGGTAAGGGCCCCGATTTCCGTCTCCCGGCCCCGGGTCAGGTCCTGCCACATGGAGTTGCGGTTTTCCGCCGTCTGGCGGGCCGCCGCCTCCGCGATGGCGAGCACATCGATATCGAAGCCGCGCCCATCGCTCACCTTCTGGGCCTCCCCGGCGAGAAGGCGGAAGAGCGGCACTGCCGGAACCTCAAGCAGCTCCCCGTTGCGCCTTTCGAGCAGCGCCCCGAGCGGATTGATCACGATGTTGGCCATCGCCTTCTTCCACTCCTCGGCCGGGCCGTCCGCACCGCGCGCCACCTCGGCGCCTGCCCGCTCGAACAGCTCCGCGAGGGCGGC
>JAQBZT010000233.1 GCA_027622355.1 bacterium
CCGCCGCAAGACATCAGGAGAAATTTTTTGGAAACATTGCTGTCTCTCCGCGAGGTGAGTAAACGGTTTCTCTCGCGGGGCACAATCGTCCGGGCGATGGACAACGTCTCACTGGACATCGGCGAGGGCGAGTTCATCACCGTCGTCGGCCCGAGCGGATGCGGAAAAAGCACCCTTCTGAACATTCTGGCCGGTCTGTATCCCGCCACCGAGGGCGCCATTTACTTCAAGTCGAAGCCGATACGGGGCCTCAACCCCGAGATCGGCTACGTCACCCAGCAGGACAACCTCCTGCCCTGGCGCACCTTGCGGAAGAACGTCCTGCTCCCGCTGGAATTCCGCGGCGGCGGCGACAACGGAAACGCGGACCGGGTCCAGGCGCTGATCGACAAGGTGGGGCTCGGCGGCTTTGAGAACCACTACCCCCACGAGCTCTCCGGCGGCATGCGGCAGCGGGCGAACATTATCCGCACGCTGGTCTACAACCCCAGCATCATCCTCATGGACGAACCCTTCGGGCCGCTCGACGCCCAGACCCGGCTCACGCTCCAGAACCAGCTTCTCCAGCTCTGGCGCGAGGAGCGCAAGACCATCATCTTCATCACCCACGACCTGACCGAGGCCATCTCCCTGGCGGATCGGGTCGTGCTCATGTCGGGGCGCCCGGGGACCATCAAGAGCGTGACTGACGTGAACATTCCCCGGCCGCGGGATGTCTACCATATCCACCACGCGGAAGCCTACGGCATGATCTACGACAAGCTTTGGGAGGAACTCCGCGAAGAAGTGGCGAAGGAGATGTAATGGCGCAAGACCTGGAAATGCAAACACGGCCCCCGGAGGACCTGCTGCTCCCGCCGAAAATCACCGGCCTGCGGCTCTTTCTCTGGCGCTTTCAGAATGCGGAGGAGCTGCGCTGGCTCCGCGTGGCCGCCCTGCGCATCGTTTTCGGGATCTGTACCATCGCCCTCTGGGAGTACGTCTCGGGCCGGTGGATCGATGAAAAAGTCATCAGCGCCCCCTCCCTGCTGTTCGAGTCCTTCTTCGACATCGTGGACGCCAACAACCCGGACGGCTCGCTCTGGGTGCACTTTGCCTACACCGTCGAAAACACCTTCTGGGGCTACATTTTTGGCGCAATCGCCGGGATCGCCTTCGGCTTCCTTCTGGCCGAGCTCGAGATCGTCGCACTCGTCATCGAGCCTTTCATCATGGCCTTCAACGGCGTCCCGCGCATCGCCTATGCCCCCCTGTTCATCGCCTGGTTCGGCATCGAGCGCCAACCCAAAATCATCCTGGTCCTGACAATCGTCTTCTTTCTCACCTTCGTCAGTACGTTTTCCGGGATCCGGAGCGTGAGCCGCGATCTGATCAACGTGGCGCGGGTGCTGGGCGGCAACAAGCTCGCGATCCTCCGCAAGGTGGTTCTGCCCGCCGCCTCTCCCTGGATTTTCAACGGGCTGAAGATCAGCATCCCCTTCGGGATGGTCGGCGCCATCGTGGGAGAGTACATCATCGCAGACAAGGGATTGGGGTACCTGCTGCAGCGCTACAACAACGAGTACTTCACGACCGGCCTGATCCTCATCATTTTGATTCTGATGATTCTCGTCGTGGTCATCAATCAGGTGCTCAACTGGTCGGAGGGGCGCGTTCTCAGGTGGCGGCCCTCGGGGGACGTAGGGCAGGAGACAAGCATCCCTGGCTAGCGCGGCCGCCTACAAATGCTTCTCGATCTCGCCGTGGTCCATCTCCTGTGACGCCATCTCGCGGAAGACCTTCTCGTATCCCGCCGGAGCGAAAAACCACAGCATTTTCAAGGGCGTATCTCCCGTGTTCTTGAGGCCGTGGGGCACCTTCGCGGGAAGAAAACAGGACATGCCCGCCTTCACCGGATAGATATTTCCGTCGATTTCGAGCTCGGCCTCGCCCTCGTGGAAAAAGAGGATCTCCTCCTCCTTCTCGTGGATGTGGACGGGAATGCTCGTCCCCACGGGGATGTCCTGGTTCCCCATGCTCATAAAACGGGAGCCGGCGTTCTTCTCGTCCACCAGAATCCGCCAGCCGCGGGATTCCTGAACGTTGTCCATTTGCAGGATTTCACCGTCTTCCCAGGAAAAAACATAGGCCACTGACCTTCCCCCTTCTTCAAGAAAACTGATATAAGAACGGAAATCATAACTTCTTTTGCGAGCGAACCAAAACGGCGCCGAAGCGCCGGGCCGGGCGCCGCCAATCACGCCGAGGGAGAGACAATTTGAACCGCTTCGATGGGAAAACCGCCATCATCGCCGGAGCCGGCGACGGCATCGGCCGGGCCGCCGCGCTGCGCCTGGCGCGGGAGGGCGCCCACGTCATCTGCATGGATATTGCCGAAACACGCGAGGAAACCGCCCGGCTCGCCGCGGAAGCGGGCGCCGGCGGCCGCGCCACCCCCGCCTTTCTCGATATTACCGACCCGGAAGGCGTTCGGGGGGCAATCTCGGCCGCCGTCCGCGAGAGCGGGCCCGTGGATATTCTCGTCAACTGCGTCGGCGGGGGACTGGCCTCCCCCACGCTGGAGATTGACGAGGCGGCCTTCGAGAAGATGTTCGAGCTCAACGTGAAAAGCGTCTACCGCACCTGCCAGGCGATCCTTCCCCACATGTGCGAGCGGCGCTCGGGCAAGATCGTGAATTTCTCATCCGTGGCTGGCCGCTCGGCGAGCGTGCTTCAGGGCGCCCACTACAGCAGCTCGAAAGCCGCCGTCATCGGCCTCACCCGCCATCTCGCCCGCGAATTCGGCCCGATGAGTATCAACGTGAACGCCATCGCGCCGGGCGTCATCGGCTCGCGGCGAATCCTCTCGCAGATGAGCGCGGAGCGGAAACGCCAGGTCGAGGGCGCTACCCCCCTCGGGCGCATCGGCACGCCGGAGGATGTGGCCGGGGTCGTCGCCTTCCTCGCCTCGGAGGATGCGCGCCACGTAACGGGCGTCACGATTGACGTGAACGGGGGCTACTTTCTGGCCTAGATTTGCATCGCCGCAGAGGCCGGCCGGAATCAGGTCTGCACTGTGCTGACGGCGGCTTTCACCATATGGGCCGGAACGGTCTGGTCGCTGGGCCGGAGCCGCTGCAGGAAAATGTCCCCCGCCATCAGGCCCGCCCCGATCAGGTTGATCGTCAGGCCATTCCAGAACAGGCAGAGCGAGGCCACCGCCAGAATCGCGACATCCAGAACGGTGAGCCTTCGGAACATATAGAGCTCGAATATGGCCGCCGTGCAGATGAAGCCCATCGCCGAGCTGACCCACACGGTGATGATCTCGCTCCAGGGCTCGGGCCCGCTCATCAAAATCGGGGTATAGGCCATCAAGAGCGGAATGATGTAGAGCGGCTTGGCGAGCTTCAAGGAGATGAAGCCCGTCCGCATGGGATCGCATTGGGCAATCCCGGCCGCGACGAAAGCCCCCAGGGCGAAAGGCGGCGTCAGCGCCGCGTCCTGGCTGAGCCAGAGAACGATCATGTGCGCGGTCAACATCGTCAGGCCCAGGTCCTGCAGCGCGGGTCCGGCCAAGATGATGATCAGGATATAGCTCGCCGTGATCGTCATCCCCATGCCCAGGATATAGCTCGCGAAGGCCACGAGGATGATGGCCATGAGGACATAGCCGCCCGAGTAGGAAAGAATGATGGCCGTCATCTTCTGGGCGAGATCCGGATGGGTAACGCCCGTCAAAACGAGTCCCATGACGCCTGCCGTCGCGCCGATGACCAGCGAGTTGACCGAACCCTGTACGAAAGCGTTCGATATCTCGGTCATGATTTTCCGGGCCTGCTCGTGCCGCCAGGCCAGGAAGCAGGCAATGGCGGTGTAGAGGTAAATCATGTCCCCGCCATAGAGGCCGCTCGCCAGGAAAGCCGCCGCTTCAATGCCCAGCAGGTACCAGCATTTCTGCCGGATGGTGCTGAAGACGATGGCCGACGCGATCGCCCAGAATCCCGCGAAGAAGGGGGAGAACTGGACGATCAGCAGCGCGATGAGAATAACGATCGGAATGAGCAGGATGCCGTCTTTCTTGAGAATAGCCCAGAAATTCGGCAGATCTTCTTTCGGGAGCCCGTGGAGATTGTTCCGGCTCGCGTGGAAGTGTACCGCCATGAACACGGAAAGATAGTAAAGCAGCGCGGGCACCAGGCTGATCAATGCGATCCGCCAGTAGGGGGTCTCCGTCATGGCGGCGAGCAGGAAAGCCGTCGAGGCCATGATGGGCGGCATCAGATGGCCGCCGATGCTCGCCACCGCCTCCACCGCCGCGGCGTAGGTCGGCCGGAAGCCCCCCTTCTTCATCAGAGGGATGGTGAACGTTCCGGTGATAACGATGTTCGCCGCCCCGCTTCCGACGATGGAGCCCACCAGTCCGCTCGAAACCACCGCCGCCTTGGCCGCGCCGCCCTTGAAGCGTCCCACCATGGCGAAAGCCAGATCCACGAACACATCGCCCACCCGTGTCGCCTGCAAAAGCGCGCCGAAGACGAGGAAAATAAACACCACCTGGGCGTAGACGCGCGTGATGATGCCGTAGATGCCCGATTGGCTGTACAGGTAGGCCATGACATAGCCGAACTCATTCCCCTTATGGGAGAACCAGCCCGGGAACCACGGTCCCGCCCAGTCGTAGAAAAGGAACACGAGCGCCACGG
>JAQBZT010000234.1 GCA_027622355.1 bacterium
ATCCCTTTTTTTTCAGCGATTTGCCGGGCCATCTCAGCCGGCTTCCCGCCCCTTCCCTGGGCCAGGCACAGGTGGATCACCCGCTCGGGCCCGCGCTCGAGCGCGGCGAGGACCGCATGCACGCCGCAGAGATACTCGCCACGCGCCTTTTTGGCCATCGTCAGCCCCTTCGCTTCCAGATGGTACCCGAGGCACCGTCCTCGAGAATGATTCCGGCGGCGGTCAGCGTATCGCGCACCTGATCGGCCGCGGCGAAATCCTTCCGGGTCCGCGCCGCGGCGCGCTCGGCCAGGAGCTTTTCGACCTCCGGATCGGAGAGACCGCCGCCGTTCGCCTCCTCGGAGGAGACCACGGCCGCCACCGGCTGGCGGAACCAGGCCTCGGGCGTGTGCCCGAAGAGACCGAACACCTCGCGGATCTTCTCGAACACCTGAACCGCGGGCCTCGCCGCCGCCTCGGGGATCGCATCGCCCGCCTCCTGGAGAATCCCGTTCACCCGGCGGGAGAAGTCGAACAGATGCCCGAGCGCAAGCGCGGTATTGAAGTCATCGTCCATCGCCTCGGCAAAGCGGGCTTCAAACTCGGCGGCCGCTTCTTCCAACTGCCCTCGAAGAGCGGGTCCATCGCCCGGCTTCGTAGCCGCCAGCTTCAGCCGGGTGTTGTAGAGGCGATCGATCCCCTTCCGGGCATCCGCCATGACCTGATCGGAGTAGTCCACCGGATGGCGGTAGTGGGTCCCCAGGAGGAAGAACCGGATCACCTCGGCCGGATGCTCCTGGAGAACGGCCTTGATGGTGAAGTAGTTGCCCTTCGACTTGCTCATCTTCTCGTGATTGATCTGGACCAGGCCGTTGTGCATCCAGTAGCGGACCCAATCGTGCCCGTAGCATCCCTCGCTCTGGGCGATTTCGTTTTCGTGATGGGGAAAGACCAGATCGTTCCCGCCGCCGTGGATGTCGAAGCGCTCGCCGAGGTACTCACTCGACATGACCGAGCACTCCAGATGCCAGCCGGGACGCCCGGCGCCCCAGGGACTCTCCCACTCGGGCTCGCCGGGCTTGGCCCCTTTCCAGAGCGTAAAGTCGAGCGGGTTGTGCTTGCCCTCGCCCGGCTCGATGCGCGTACCGGCTTCCAGATCCTCGGGATTGCGGTTCGAGAGCTTGCCGTAGGCGGGAAACTTCGAGATGTCGTAGTAGACATCTCCTCCCGCCGCGTAGGCAATGCCGCGGTCTATGAGCTTTTCAATCATCTCGACCATCTGGGGGATGTGCTCGGTCGCGCGCGGCATGATGTCCGCCCGGCGCACCCCGAGGGCGTCCATGTCGGCGTAGTACTCATCGATGAACTGGGCGGTGAGCGCATCAATCGTTACCTGGAGACGCTTGGCGCGGGCGATGATTTTGTCGTCGACGTCCGTGAAATTGACGACATAGGTCACATCGAAGCCGCGGGACTCGAGGTAACGCCGGATCACATCAAAAACGATGGTCGCGCGCGCGTGCCCGAGGTGGCAATGGTCGTAGACCGTCACCCCGCAGACATAGATGCGGACCTTTCCCGCCTCGATCGTCTCGAGGGGTTCTTTTTTGCGCGTCAGCGTGTTGTAAAGTTGAACCGACAAAAAAATTCTCCGGTTTGGGCGCGATCCGGGCGGCCTAGGCGGGCGGTACGGTCACGTGAAACACCTTGAGCTTGCCCGCGCCGGCCTGGCGCATCTGCGCCCCCTCGCCGGGGCCGAGGTAGATGCCGCCGCCCGCGCCGATCTCGTGCGGCTTCCCTTCGAACTCGATGATTCCCTGCCCTTCCATCAGGTAGAGGAGCTGGTGGGCATTCGAGAGCGGCGCAGCTTCGATCCGCTCGCCGGGGCCGAGCCAGCGCAAAACGCCTCTCACCTTGCTCGCCCCGCAAATCTCCGGCCCGACGATCTCGGCGGCCTCGCCCAAGCCTTTCCCGATGGTTTTCCGCTCGACCTGATCGGTTTCGATAAACGTCAGCACAGCCTCACCCCCCCCTACGATTGGATCCAGACCTTGCCGTCCACCTTCTTCCATCTGAGGTCGGCGTCTGTTCCCTCGAGAATCGTCGTCTTGAACTGATTGGGCGCCTGAAGTTCGAAGTGGACCGAATCCTCGCTCGCCCGGAGGCGGTGCTTCTCCTCGGCCGGGATGAAAACGAGCGTCCCGGCCTTCACCGGGTGGGGGCCCTCCTCGGTCTCGACCGTCCCCGTCCCCTCGAGCAGGAAGTAAAAATGGTCGCAGTTCTCGTGATAGTGATAGGGAGAGGCGGTTCCCTTCTTGTAGCGGATAATCCCGGCCAGCACCGCCTTCGTGTCAGCCAGTTCATCGCTCACGAAGAAGATCCGCTCCCTTCCGGGAGACTCCGAGACCAACTTCGGGAGTTCATCCTGATGAAAAATGTAAGCCATCTTCGACCCTCCTCGCACAAAAAATGCGCCGGCCGACACCTCGAAGGCCACCGCAGAAACCTTGTGCCCGAAATGTATCAACTTGGCTTCGTCTTGAGAAGCGGAGCAGAAGATCCACCGCCGCGGAATCCGGAGCGCCGCGTTACCCGGAAGTTTCAAGGAGGGTGCAGACCGCCTGGGCGGCGATGCCTTCTTCCCGGCCGGCGAACCCGAGCCGCTCGCTGGTGGTCGCTTTGACGCTTACATACTCAAGGGAGAGGCCGATCGCCCCGGCCAGCCGCTCGCGCATCGCGCCGATGTGGGGCGCGAGCTTGGGCCGCTCGGCCACCACCACGGCATCCACATTGTGGGGGCGAAACCCCTTCCCCTGAACCAGGGCCGCCACCTCGCGCAAGAGCGCCATGCTGTCGGCCCCGGCGTAGCGGGAGTCGGTGTCGGGAAAGTGGCCTCCGATATCGCCCAGGGCGGCGGCGCCCAAAAGGGCATCGCACACGGCATGGGCGAGGACATCGGCGTCGGAGTGTCCGGCGAGGCCCTTCTCGAAGGGTATCTCCACCCCGCCCAGAATCAGGGGCCTGCCCGCCTCGAAGCGGTGCACGTCGTAGCCCACCCCCACCCGCATCATGGATTTTCCCCCGCACCTTGCCGTTCGGCGGCCAAAAACGCTGCGGCCGCGGCGAAATCCGCCGGGCCGGTGACCTTCAGGTTCGAAAGCGCGCCTACCACGAGCTTGGCCCGCACCCCAACCGCTTCCAGGAGCGCCGCCTCGTCGGTCCCCTCGCGCCCCGCCGCAGCGGCCTCCCGAAGGGCACGCTCCAGCAGATCGCGCCTCACCGCCTGCGGCGTCTGGGCCTGCCAGAGTCCCTCGCGCGGAAGGGTCTCGCCCGCAAGGCCCGCCGCACCCTCTCGCTTCAAGGTGTCCACGACCGGAAGGGCGGCGATGGCGGCGCCGCTCTCCAGGGCCGCCGACAGGCATTCCCGCACCAGGGACGGCGGCACCAACGGGCGGGCGCCGTCATGAACGATCACCCATTCGACTTCGGGTCCGAGCGCCGCCAGGCCGTTCGCCACCGAATCCTGCCGGCGCGGGCCGCCGGGCGCAATCTCCAGGGGAGTTGCGAGGCCGCCGGGGGGCGCAAAATCCGCCTCGGCGCCGGCGGGAAGAACGAGCACGATGCGGCCCACCGCCCCGGACTCAGCGATGCGGCGAAGGGAGTGCCAGATGAGCGGCTCACCGCCCAGCAGGCGGAACTGTTTCGGGACCGCGCCGGGCAGCCGCTCTCCCCGTCCCGCGGCGGGGACGATGGCGGCCACTTGAGAAGGGGGAGGAAGAGCCATCTTCAGGCGGCGGTTCCTTTCAAGGAGCGTTCAGTTTCCGTTCTGGTCGGAGTGGGCATCCCCCTTGAGCCGGGTGAAGATCATTCTGCCGGCCGTGGTCTGGAGAACGCTCGTAACGGAAACGGCGACATGGTTCCCGATCTTGTCGCGGGCGTGATCAACCACCACCATGGTGCCGTCATCGAGATAGGCCACGCCCTGATCGTGCTCCTTGCCTTCCTTGAGGACATAGACTTTCATCTCCTCGCCCGGCAGGACCACCGGCTTCACAGCGTTGGCCAGCTCGTTGATGTTGAGTACGACAACTCCCTGAAGCTGGGCAACCTTATTGAGAGTGAAATCGTTGGTGAGCACTTTTCCGCCGATCTCCTGCGCGAGCAGCACCAGCTTGGTGTCCACCTCGCGCACGCGCGGAAAATCGTTCTCCACAATGCGGATGTCCAGATCGGGATTCTTCTGGATGCGCTGCAAAACGTCGAGACCGCGGCGGCCGCGGTTGCGCTTCAGGCCGTCCGAGGAGTCAGCGATCTGCTGAAGCTCCTTCAGGACGAACTGGGGAAGAATGATCGGCCCTTCGATGAAGCCCGCCTCGCAGATATCGGCGATGCGGCCGTCGATGATAACGCTGGTGTCGAGAATCGTCGGCAAAGCGCCCTTCTGGGATGCGCCCACGGTGACGGTATCGCCGAAATGGCGCCCGCCGTGGGCCGCGCCGGCCCGGGCGCCCATAAAGGAAAGGATGAGGCCGATGAATGCGCCGAAGAGCGCCTGCCGCCCGGGCGGAAAAACGCCGCCCGCCAAATTCATCACCAAAAGGGCGACCACCAGTCCGGCGAACAGGCCGGCCGCCCCGCCGACCAAGGCGCCGGTGCCGCCGCGTTTCATCCCGCCCCCTGCCAGGGAGGCCAG
>JAQBZT010000235.1 GCA_027622355.1 bacterium
AAAAAGTCGGTTCAGGATGCGCCGGATCATGGGCGAATCATTCCAGGAAAGCGGAGAGAAACCGGGAAAACAACCATCGGCTTCATTATGACAGGGGAATTTCGGGGTGCAACGGCCGCCTCGCGGGAGGGCTATACCTTGATCCGGAAAGGATCTCCCTCATCAGGCGAGGACGGGGTGATTCCGAGGGCGGCGCGCATCTTTTCCTCAAGGGTGCTCGGGGAGAAAGGAATGGCGACGAAACCATTCACGCCCGCCTCGGAGGCCGCGAGAATTTCCTCGCGCGTTGGTGCGGAAAGAAGGAGCAGGATTTTGAGCTCCGCCCCGAGAACCTCGCGGATCTCCTTGACGGTTTCAAGGGCGCCGGCGGCTCCTGAATCGAGAATCAATAGCTGCCAGCGGTTTTTTTCCTTTTGCAGCGTTTGAAGCGCTTCTCTCGATGAGCGAACCGGCTGGAAGATTTCCAGGCCCAGCAGGCGGAGCGAGTCGCGGACCAGCTTTCGGGTCAGGTCTTTATCGGATGCGATCAGGACATTCGGAGGCCAGGGCATGCCGGTTCATTCCTCTTTCCCCCCAGAAAGTGTGTGGGCGTTTTTTCTCGGGTCCGCTTCCCCAAGCCGGTGGAGGAACCGCCGGCGAACGGTGATGAATTGAAAAAAATTTTGCCACAAACGCGGAAAAAAAACGAATTAAAATAATACAAGAAACGGGCGGTGGATTTTCAGGGCAGGGGAGCAGCCGGTACCCGGTCAGTCATCCGGGTGAAGGCGCGGCGCATCCTCCGGTCCCCAGAAGAAGGGATCGAGCAGGTAGCCCGCCCGCGGGATCTTGGCCGCGGCCGGAAGCCCCTGCGCCGCCTTGAGGCGCTGGATGGTGCGCAGGTGGGTGAGTGCTTCCCAGTAGAGGGTGCGGATCATGGCGGCGAGGGTGAAGGTGAAAGATGTTTCGTCTTCGGGGTCCTGCGTCAGGCCGTCCGGGTGGAAGGTCGAGATATAGCTCCAGTAGGCGTACACCTTCAGGTCGGTCTCGCCCATCTTGAGATCGGAGCCGAAGGTGCGGGTGATGGTGAGACGGTTCATCTCCTCTTCGCTTTTTCCCTCGGCGGCCCGCTTGACGAGAGAAAAGGCTTCCTCGAGTTTCGGCCAGAGGTCCTCCATTTTCCAGTATTTTTCCTCATCCAGCCGGCGGTCGTAGGCGGCGGCCTTCTTGAAATCCACAGGGTCTTCGGGCCGATTGTCCGGCCAGAGGGTTTTCCCCCACCCTTTTACGATCCAGAAGAAAAGGGCCAGCGCCACATGGCTGATCTGTCGCCGGACGCTCCAGGAGGACCATTCCTCGGCGCGATCCTCCCAGTCGAGTTGGGCGTCGGTGAGGCCTTCGGTTTCCTGGCGGAACATCTCGAGGAGCGCATCGAAATCGGCGGGGGTGTAAATCATCTTGTCCTCTGTCGGTGAAGGGGCCCGGTCCGCGGAGGCATGCTAGCCCATGCGCAGATCCTTACCCGTCATCTCGGGGGGCGGCGCGGCGCCCATCATCCCGAGCAGGGTCGGCGCCACATCGCAAAGCGCGCCGCCCCCGCGGAGTTTTCCGCTGAAGCGGGGGTCCACGATGATGCAGGGGGTGTCGTTCAGGGTGTGGGCGGTGTGGGGACAATTGTTTTCCGCATCCCACATCTGCTCGCAGTTTCCATGATCGGCGGTGATGAGCGCCGCGCCGCCGGCGGCATCGAGGGCCTCCAGCACGCGGCCCAGGCAGGCGTCCACGGTTTCGACCGCGCGAATCGCGGCCGCCTCCACCCCGGTATGGCCCACCATGTCGGGGTTCGCGTAGTTCAAGACGATGGCGTCGCTCTCCCCCGCGCGGATGGCCCCGATGATGGTCTCGGTGACCTCCCCGGCGCTCATCTCGGGCTGGAGATCATAGGTGGCCACCTTCGGGGAGGGCACGAGGGCGCGGCGCTCCCCGGGGGGCGGTGCCTCCACCCCGCCGTTGAAAAAGTAAGTGACGTGCGGGTACTTCTCCGTTTCCGCGACACGCAGGCAGGTTTTTCCGGCGGCCGCCAGGGCATGGCAAAAGAGCCCCTCCATCGCGACGGGGGGAAAGGCGACGGGAAGGCGGAAGGTTTCATCGTACTCTGTCATGCAGACATAGTGGGTTTTCGGTGTCCGCTTCCGGGGAAAGCCCTCGAAATTTTCATCCGTCAGGGCGCGGGTGATCTGGCGGACGCGATCGGCCCGGAAGTTGAAGCAGATGACCGCATCCCCCTCCTCGATACGGGCGATCGGCTTCCCTCCCGCCTCGATGACGCGGGGTTCGATGAACTCGTCCGTCACGTCCGCATCGTAGGAGGCGCGGACCGCCGAGAGCGGATCGGGGGCAGCGGGCCCTTCGCCGTCCGCGATCGCCCGGTAGGCCCGCTCGATGCGCTCCCATCTTTTGTCGCGGTCCATCGCATAGTAGCGCCCCGAGACGGTGGCGACGCGGGCGCCGCCCGCGCGGTCCAGATCGGCGGCGAATTTTTCCAGATAGGCGAGGCCGCTGCGCGGAGGCGTATCGCGCCCATCCATCAGGGCGTGGGCGAAGATTCGCCGGGCGCCCAAGCTTCGGGCGAGGCGGACGAGGGCGACGGCGTGATCCTGGTGGCTATGGACCCCGCCGTCGGAGACCAGGCCGAAAATATGGAGTGCCCCTCCCGCTTTCGCCGCGGCGCGCATGGCCCCCTGAAGCGCCGGTATCTTCCCGAAACTTCCGTCTTCGATGGCTTGATCGATCCGCACGATGTTCTGGTTGACGATCCGCCCCGCCCCGAGGTTCAGGTGTCCCACCTCGGAGTTTCCCATCTGGACGTCGGGGAGTCCGACGGCGCGGCCGCAGGTGCGCAGCCGGGTATGGGGGCGGCGCTCGATGAGAGAATCAAAAGTCGGCGTGCGGGCCAGGGCGATTGCGTTGTGGTCGGTCTCTTCGCGCAGGCCCCAGCCATCGAGAATGATGAGCATCACGGGTCGGGGAATCGGCAATTTCTCTCCCTTGAAACATCAGGCCCGCATGTTTCCGAAACACTGCGCTCTTTCGACAGGGCTCGGCTTCACGGGGCGTTGGAGCTGCGGACGAACTCAAAACGCTTTTTATCCCAGATCCATTTTTCCGTGAAGTGGGTACTCTGAAGGAGTTGTTCTTTTTGTTTTTTCTTGTCTTTCGAGGAAAGCATGGACTCCCTGAGTTCCCTTTTTCCCTCCAGGACGATGGTGACCGGGCTCCCCGTCTTTTCGAAGAGGAAACGCATTTTGCCGTGCAGCGTTTCCCGGCGCTGGAGGGTCTGTTTTTTCCCGCCGTTTTGCACGACGATCGGCCAGGTGAACTCCTCGCGGAGGCGGGCGAACCAGATCATCTCGAATTTGCGGTTTTTTTTCGGTTTCAGAACACGGACCGAAAGGGTGTTGACGGATTTGTCGAGGCCTTCGCGGGTGAAGATGATGAGTTCGTTGCTTCCGTCTCCGGTGATGTCGGTGAGTTGATAGGTGACCGCCTTTCCCTGGCTGATGTCACTGTAGACGGAAAGCGGCGCCCTGCCGCGCTTGGCGTCGTCAACGAGGCAAAAAGTGATGTAGTGCACTTCCTCGGGGTCGGACTGGAGAATGATGAGAGTTTCCTCTTCCGGGTCGTCATCCATGTTCAGGGGGATGAAGTCGACGGAGAAGGTGTAGTTTTCCAGGTGCCCGGAAGAGAGATACCAGGGCCACTCGGAGTTGCGCGCCGTGCAGTATTCCAGCGCCTTCAACTGGCGCTCGCGGGAGGAGGAAAACAGCTTCCGCGAGATCAGCCAGTCCTCGGGGCGGTGCAGCCTTCGCAGATGGGCGGTCAGGCGCGAGATGCGGCGCTCTTCGAGCGTTTGGGCGGATGTGTGCACGGAAAGAAGCAGGGGCAGCAGGAGCCCGAGCCCCAGAGCGCACGCGCGGAGAAATTTCCCCATCTTCCCGATCCCTTTGCTTCTCGCTACGTGTGTTCTGAAATGGATAGGTGCCGACAAGATATCCGGCTTTTGGGGGGTTATCAAGGTTCAATTAAGATATTGAGAATTCCCTTTTCCTTTGCCTTATCAATGGCCTCGACGCCGCCGGCGAGGGAGAAGCGCCCGTCAATGAGGGGGCGGGTGCGGAGCCTGCCGCCGGCGAGCGTCTCCAGGGCCGGGGGAAAGGGGCCGCACCGCGAGCCCACCAGGCCGATCTCGTCGATGACCAGCGGGGCGAGGTTGAGGAGGGTGGCGCCGGCCACCGTGCTTTTGAGCACCAGCGTGCCCAGGGGGCGCACGAGCCGGCAGGCGGTTTCGAATCCCTCGGCCGAGCCGGTGGCCTCCACCACGGCGGGCCATCTTTCTCCCGCCCCGGGGCGGGCGGCCTGCGGATCGGTGAAGGTGGGGATGCCGAGGCCATCGAGGCGCGCCATCTTCTCCGGGTGCCGGCCGAGGAGGGAGACGCGCGCCCCCGCGAGTTTGAGAACCTGGGCCTGGAGCAGGCCGAGGCGGCCGTCCCCGATGACGAGCACTTCCGCCTCCGCCAGTTCGGGTCTTTGCTCGAGCACTTCGTAGCAGGCGGCGATGGGTTCGCAGAAGACGGCGTCATCGTCGGAAACGTTTTCGGGGATTTCGTG
>JAQBZT010000236.1 GCA_027622355.1 bacterium
GGATCCGTCTTTCCCCCGTCGCGAGCGACGCGAAGGCGATCGCGCGGATCGAGTGTGACTTCGAGGCGGGCACCCGGAAGCGTCCACGTGCGATGGATGGCTTTGTGCGCAGGATCATTTCGGCCGCTGCCGGATAAGGCCCGCTTCAGTCCTGACCGCTGATGTAGCGGCCAAGCATGTCGCGGGAGTGCTCATCTTCATGACAATGGGTGCAGAGGTTTTCCCAGTTGCTTCCGTCCGGCGGATTGTTTTTGGCGTTGCTGTCGCGGTGGTGCACCGTCAGGAGGTGAAGGTTCGTTTCATCGAAATCCCGGCCGCACTTGGCGCAGATCCAGCCGTGAATCTCGAGCGAGCGGCGGCGGTAGTCCGGCGTGGACTTTCCGGTGGCCGAGGCCGCCTTCAAACGGGCAGCGATATCCTTCGCGCTCTCGGCCGATGCGCCCTCAGCCGGGGATTTCGCCGGCGCAGGCCGGAGCCTTTGTTTTCGGTTGGGGCCGAACCTTGTGCGTGCCACAGGGCTTCCTCCTCTGGGCGGCATCGTAGCAAAAGGGCGCCGGTGGGGGAAAGGAGAGGGAATGGGTTTCCGTTGCCGGGCAGGGAACCCGGGTGCTAGCATGGCAGTGCCGAGGAGAGGTCGATGCGATTTATGCGCTTCAAGTGGACGATTATCGCTCTGGGCGCCGTGGCGGCGGTGGCGGCGCTCGGGGTGGGCGGCCTGTACGGCATCCGCGCGCTGGAGTCCTACGATCCCTTCTGCACCTCGTGTCACCTCCAGGACCATCAAGTCTATCTGGACGACGGAGGACGGGCGAAAGCCGATGTCCGCACCCTGGGCGGATGGCATCTGGCGGGCGGGAAGGCCGGCTGCATCTCTTGTCATGGGGAGGACGGCATTTTCGGAATGATGCAGACGACGTGGCTGGCCGCGGGCGATACCGTGAAATTCGTCACGGGCGATTACAAGCAACCCTCCCGCGTGTTTCATCCCATCAAGAACAAGGATTGCCTCAAGTGCCACCCCGAGGACAGGGTGCTCGATCTTCCCGAGGGGAGTTTTCACGCTATCACCGACCACGCGGAGCTTTCCTTTTCTTGTGTCCAGTGCCACAGTGGCCACAAGGTGGGTGGAAGGAGAGAGAAGAAATTCCTGGTGCCGAATTTTGCGCAGCCTCGCTGTGACAAATGCCACGAAGAGCTGGAGCAGAAAGTCCGCGTCGGGGCGCTGAAGACCCCGCCTTCCCGGATTCCCTTTCGCCCGATCGTCCGCATGGCCTTTTGGAATACGCCCGGAAATTAAAAACGCGCAGTTGAAGCAAGGGTAAGAGAGGAACGTTCGGTGCGGTTTTACGTCCTGGCCATCACGGTGACCTTTCTCTGGGGGTTGAGCTTCACAACAGTGAAGATCGGCCTTCAGGGGATGGGGCCGTTTACGTTTCTCTGGCTCAGGAGCCTGATTTCCGCGCTGACGGTTTTTTTTCTCATCCGGATGCGCGGCGGAAAATTCATGCCTCCAAAGGGGAGCCGGGATTTTTGGTGGAACACGCTTCTGCACAACCTGGTATTTCTCCTGTTTTACAACGGCGCCGCCTTCACGACGGCGGGCCGGGCCTCGCTGTTTCTCTACGGGCAGCCCATCTTCTACACCGCCCTTGCGGCATGGCTGATGCCCGCCGAGCGGATCGGCGTGCGGGGCGTCGCGGGATTCTCAGCGGCGGCGATCGGGATGGTCCTCCTTTTCAACGAAAAGCTCGCGGCCACGGGCCCGACCTGGCTGGGCGACGCCATCATCCTGGTCTCTGCTTTTGTGTGGGGGGTGCAGTCGCTCTTTCTCAAGGTGCGCCTCAAGGGGCATGATGCGTTCCAGATCACGGCGTGGGTGCAGCTCGTCGCCGTGGTGCTCTTCCTTCCCATCGCCTTGGCGAAGGGGGAGGGCTGGCCGGACCTGACCAATCTCTACGTCCTCACGGGGGCGGGCTACAACGGCATCGTGGGAACGGGCATCACCCAGGTGTTGTGGGTGATACTCCTGGCGCAGTACTCTCCGAGCCGCGTCAGCGCGTACATGTTCCTCTGTCCGGTGTTCGGGGTTTTCCTGGGGGCGCTGATCCTTCAGGAGGTGCTCGGGCTGCCGACCCTTGCCGGGGCGGCGCTGATTGCGGCGGGCATCTACCTCGTCAATACTCGCCGCATGAAGGGCGCCGGCGAAATCGCCGCGTCCCGGCCGGACTGAAGAAAAGGGAAGGCATGGAATTCGATCTCTATCATCTCGGTCCCATCGCCCTGAGCGCGTTCGTCGTTGGGTTCTTCAAGACGACGTTCAGCATGGGGACGGGAATCCTCCTGGTGCCCATCCTGGTTCTTTGGTGGCCCGCGCGCTTCGTGATGGGGGTCATCTCCGTGATCATGTGGTCCACCGATTTCGTCACCCTCCCCATGTTCTGGCGGAAGTGGGAGGGCCGCCTCGTCCGTCTCATGGTTCCGGGTTTTGTCATCGGCATCTTCATCGGGACCACCCTTCTGGTGAACATCCCCGAGGCGGCTTTCCGCCGCGTGATCGGGGCGGGCGCTCTGATCTTCGCGGGCATCCAGGCGTGGGGGGAGGTGCGCGGCGGGCTGCCCACCCCCCGCGTCGGGACCGCCGCCGGTCTGGGCCTGGGGATTCTGGGGGGGACGACCAGCGCCCTCACCCATTCGGGGGGGCTCGTGCTCTCGCTTTTCTATCTCAGCCAGGGCCTTGAGAAGACGGCGGTGGTGGCCTCCATCATCGCGACATGGGTATTCGTGAATCCGGTGAAAGTGATCTCGTTCTGGGTGGCCGGCATCGTCAATCTGAAAATATTTATTGCCTGCGTTGCGGCCGTGCCCCTTGCATTTCTGGGCGGCTGGATCGGCAAGCATGTGCTCCAGCGGCTCTCGCAGCGCGCGTTCAACCTTTCTCTCCTTTGCCTGGCGTTTGTCGCCGGCCTCCGGCTCCTGTTGGGGTGACAGGAAAGATGTCCTATTTCTCACTATTCGAATGGATTGCCATCGGCGTTGCTTCGATCGGGATCGGTTTTCTGAAGCGGACCTTCGGGGCGGGGATCGGTCTCGCGTTGACGCCCGTTTTGACGGCCTTGACCTTCTCTCCAAAATTCGCGCTCACCTTCATCGCCATGGCCAGTACGCTGGCGGACATCGTGCTGGCCCGCGAACTGCGCCGGGAGTGGGACCGCCAGATGGTGTTCCGGATTCTTCCCTGGATGGTCGGCGGCGTGGCCGTGGGCTCCTGGGTGCTTTCCTGGATCGACGATCGGAGTCTGCGGATCTTGATCGGATCCTTCTGCGTTCTGCTCTCGCTTCAGCAGATCGTCCGGGAGATCAGGGGGCGGGAGGTCCCCTCCGTGCGCCTTCCCGTTTGGGTGGCGCGCTTCGGCGGGCTGTTGAGCGGATTCGCTTCCTCGGTCGCCAACACGGGGTCAACCGTTCTGAGCCCGTTTCTGATCTCGATGGGATTCTCCAAGATGCTCTTCCTGGGAACGGTTTGGGCGCTGTTCTTCGTCGTGAATCCGCTGAAGATGATCGGCTACTGGCAGGCGGGCGTTCTCTCGCGGGAGGTCTTCTGGGCGGCGGGCGTGGGATTGCCCCTGCTCTGGGTGGGGCTCCGCATCGGCGCCTGGGCCCACAACCGGATGTCCCCCCGCGTGTTCCACATGATCATCTTGATGCTGGCGATTGCGGGCGGGGCGCGCCTCTTGCTCTTCAGCTGAGGGGCGGATTTTCATTCTGCAGGCGCGTGAGCGTGCGGTCGAGCGCCGCGGCGAACTGGTGGCGGTCGGTGTCGGAATAGCCCGCGGGCCCGCCCTGCACATATCCCCCCGATCGCATCTCCTGCATGAAGTTCCGCAGCGCGAGCACCTCCCCGACATTTTCCCCGGTGTAGACCTCCCCGCGGGGGTTGATGGCGGCGGCCCCCTTTTCCACCGCCCGCGCCGCGAGGGGGATGTCCGCCGTGATCACGATATCCCCGCCCGCCGCCTCCTGCGCGATGTAATCGTCCGCGACATCGAAGCCCTGCGGGACGCGCACGGCCTCGAGGTAGGGAGAATCCGGAACGCGGAGCGGGGCGTTCGCCACGAAAAGGGCCTGCGTCTCCGTGCGCTCGGCGGCGCGGTAGATGAGCTCCTTCGCCTCCCGGGGGCAGGCGTCGGCGTCCACCCAGATTTTCACGGCAGGCGGCGCCTCAGCGGGCTTTCGCGATGGCGTGGAGGAGCTCGGGGACCTCGATGGAGCTGGTGTCAATGGTGGCGGGGTCCGCGCCCAGGTAGATCTTCTTGATGGCCCCGCGGACGATCTTGGCCGAGCGGGTCTTGGGCAGCGCCTCGACGAATTTCACTTCCTCGGGGCGCAGGCTTTTGCCCAGATATTTGACCGTCTCATCCTTGAGCGCCTCGCGCAGCGCGTCCGAGGGCTCGTAGCCGTCCGAGAGAACGACGAAGCAGGTGAGGGCCTCTCCCTTGATGGGGTGGGGGGTGCCGATGACCGCTGCCTCGATGACGGCGGCGTGCCCAATGAGGGCGGATTCGACCTCGGC
>JAQBZT010000237.1 GCA_027622355.1 bacterium
CGCCCGCGGGGTTGAACGCGCTGGACCAGCTCACCTTGCAGCCCGCGCCGTCTTCCTGCACGCGGAGCGTCGCCCGGTAGCCGCTCACGGGAATCGGGCCCTCCTCGATGGTGTAGGTGCAGGCGCGATCCGCGTCGCTGTGGCGCTCCAGCCGCTCGAGGACCACCGCGCCGCCCACCACCTCCAGCCGGCGGACCTTTCCGCCCGCCTCGAGCGTGCTCTTCGCCGCCGCCGGATGCCAATCGGGAAGTGCGTTGAAACCGCCGATAAGGCCCCACACTTCATCGGCGGATGCGTTCAGCTTCACGGACATCGACACTTCAGGCATAAAGATCTCCTCCACTATATCGAACACCAGCCGTCATCCACCGGCAGGTCGATGCCGTGGACAGCGCTGGCCTCGTCCGATGCGAGAAAAATGGCGGCGCCGGTCATCTCTTCGGCCGTGATGTAGGCCCTTCCCGTCGGGGTGAAGCTCGCCATGAGCTTCACGAACTCCGGGTCGTCCTGCAGGTGCTGGTTGAGGGGGGTCGCCGTGTTGCCGGGCGAGATAGAGTTCACGTTGATCCCGAGCTTGGCGATCTCCGCCGAAAGCGCGCGGGTGAGCATGTAGACGCCGCCCTTGCTCGCGCAGTAGGGAAGCGCGTTCGGGAAGGCGTGGGTGCCGGCGATGGAGGCGATGAACACCATCTTCCCGTACTTCTTCTTCTTCATGTAGGGGAAGACCGCCTGGCTGAGCAGGAAGTTGCCCTTCAGGTTGATGCTGAGGATCTCGTCCCACTCCGCCTCGGTGTACTCATCGAAGGGCTTGTTGATCATCCTTCCGGCGTTGCCGAGGAGGATGTCCACCGTCCCCCACTCATCCACAACCGCCTTGACCATTGCGACCACTTCGGATTTTTTCGACACATCGCAGGGAAACGCCTTCGCCACCCCGCCCGCATCGGTGATCTCCTTCGCGAGGGCCCTGCCCTTTGCCGCCGTGCGGTTGACCACGGCCACCTTCGCGCCCTCGCGCGCATAGGCCCGGCAGATCGCCTCGCCGATTCCCTGGGAGCCACCGGTCACGATGGCCACTTTGTCCTTCAGTCTCATGGGCGCACCTCGCATTCTGAATGGATGGCGGCCGGTGGCCGCGAAACGATCACTTTGAGTCCGCCGCCAGCGCCTTTCGCCGCGCGGCGGTGGCGGCCTCATCCACGCTTCCATTCTGATCGAACACGACCCCGTATAGCTCATGGGCGCGCTCTTTCGATATCCACCCTTCCTCCACGTCGTATTTCACTTGTGCGGCGGGACGCGCCCAGGGCGGACCGTAGCCCCCGCCGCCGGAGGAGTAGGAAACGATCTTCTCGCCGGGCTTGAGGATGATGTCCTCGCAGGCCGGAAGCTCGACCAGCTCCCCGTCCACCCGCCGGTGGTAGTTGCGGATGCGGGCGCCGCCGTGGCCGCCGCGCGTTCCCTTGGCGTTGTTGATGGCGCCGTCGGCGACGTAGACAACCTCGAGCTCTCCGCCGCCGATCGGCCCGTATTCGCAATAGCCGGAGGGCGCGCCGATGGTGCGGCCCGCCCCCTCGGTGTCCTGCACCAGGCGGCGGGCTTCCACCAGGAAGGGAAAATGCAGCTCGTCCAGCTCCACGCTGTCGATGAAGCACATCCCGGAATTTCCCGCGTGGCAGATGGTGAGCCAGGCGTCGTTTTTCGCCGACGCCGCGCCGCCGGTGTCGAACAAGAAGATCTGATTGACGAACGGCTCGTTCCCGTTCCGGGGGTCCACCCCCGAGATGACGCCGAGCGAGGCGGGAAAGATGGGGCCGCACTCGGCCAGCCCGAGGCCGTCCTGAATCTTGGAGAAGGCCCTTTGGGTCGGGTTCGTCACCCGATCGGCGAGGTTCGTCGTGGCGACCGACATGCTGGTAGGGTGCTTGCCGCCTCCCGCGACGCAGCCCTCGCGAATGTGCACCTTGATCCGGCGAAAGCTCCCCGCGTTGGTGGGCACGGAGTCCTCGATGCTGTTGAAGGTGGCGATCATCGCCCCGGTGCGGGCGCAGGCCTCGCTCAGATTCAGGCCGCAGGGCATGGTGTCGGGATTCTCGCGCAGGTCCACCTCGATGCGGGCGGCCTGGCTGTCGATCTTCACCTTCACCGTCATGGGGATTCCCCCGGGCGGCGTCCCCGGCACCGGATCGTGCGTGCTGTGGGCGACGGCCTCTCCGCTCGGCATCTTTCTGATCGCCGCGATCATCACTTTCTCGCTGTAGTCGAACCACTCCTTCGCGAAAACATGAAGGGTGTCCCAGCCGTACTCCCCGGCCATCGCCAGCACTTCGCGCTCGCCGATGCGGGCAGCCCCGATCATCGCGAGGTAATCCCCCCGCCACTGCACCGGAACGCGGATGCGCATCTGGCACATGCGGATGACGTCCTCAATGTCCTTGTAGTTTTCCTGCACCTTGACGGCGGGGAAGATGAGGGCGCCCTCTTCGTAGACATCCCGCGCGTGGCCCATGTAGGTCGTGGGCTGGCCGTTTCCGCAGTCCGCCTGATGGGCCTTCACCCAGACGGTGAAGTGGTGCTCGCCCTTCTTGTCGATCACCGGAATCAGGATGGTGTGATCGGCCGGATGGGAGCCGCCGTGGTAGGGCGAGTTGTGCAGAAACGCATCCCCGCGCTTGAGGCTCGGGTGCAGCTTCATCATGGAGCGGGCCATCAGGTCCGCCCCGCTCAGCACGTGGATGGGAAGGGTTTCCGCCCCGGTCAGCAGTTCGCACTCGCGCGTGACGATGCTCGTGGAAAAATCCTTGGCGAGGTTGAGCACGCCCGAGCGGCCCGTCCGCAAAAGAGTGTTCGCCATCTTCGTCGTGATGGATTCGAACCGCTTGTTGAGCACCGCCAGCGTGATGGGATCCAGCCTCACGCGCCCCCGGCGCGCGGGGGCCGCCTTCTTCGCCACCCGCTTCGGGGCGGCCTTTTTCCTGGTTTTCGCTCTGGCCATGATTTTCTCCGCCTAGGCCTCTATCAGCAGGCTTCCGCTCCGGGTCCGCCGCACTTTCGCTCCCGGCTCGATCACCACCGTCGTAAAGGGAGACTCGATAATGGCCGGCCCGCGCATCGCGGCGCCCGCCTTCATCTCCTCGAACAAAACCACGCGGGTGTCCATCAGCCCGTGGCCGCCGAAGTAGGCTTTGCGCCGCGCCGCGATTTTCTTTTCGTAGCGTTTCTGGTGACCGAGCTTGCCGAGCTTGCCCCGCCGGAGCTGGCAGTGGGCGATGGCGCGCCAGCCGACGAACTCCACGTCCGAGCCCGTGTCGCGGACCGCGAAGATTTCCTCATGCGCATCGTCAAACGCCGCGCGCATCCGGTCCACGTCCTTCTGGTCCTTGAACCGGGCCAGGCCGATGGGCAGATCGATCTCCCAAATCTGGTGGCGGTAGCGCGCCTCGGCGGAAATCTCGATGGTGTGTCCGATGGCGCCTTTTCCCGGCCCCCTGAAGAATTCCTTGCACTTCGCGGCGAGCCCGGCGAGCACCTTGTTCACCCCGCCGAAGTCGAATCGATCGGAAGAAGTGTAGTGCAGGGCGCGATAGTCGGCATGAAGGTCCGACATCAGCGCGCCCGCCGCCGAGAGCGCCGCGCCCAGCTCGGGAATCACCACGTTCTTGCAGCCGAGCCGTCTGGCAATCGCCACGCAATTCAGACCCGCCGCCCCGCCGCCCCCGACGAGCACGGCGCCCCGCGGATCGATCCCCTGGTCAATGGTGATCTCCTCGATGGCGCCCACCATGTTCTCGGTGGCGAGGCGGACGATGGCCGCCGCCGCTTCCATGAGCGAGAGCTTGAGGGGAGCGGCGACTTCTTTCTGGATCGCTTTTTTCGCAAACTCGGTATTCAGGGCCATGGCCCCGCCGAGGAAGTAGGCCGGATCGATGTGGCCGAGGACGAGGGAGGCGTCGGTCACGGTGGGGCGCTCGCCGCCTTTTCCGTAACAGGCCGGACCCGGATCGGCGCCCGCGCTGTCGGGCCCCACGTGAAGGAGGCCGCCGTCGTCCACCCGGGCGATGCTGCCGCCGCCCGCGCCGATGCTCTTCACGTCCACCGAGGGAAAACCGACGATGTGCCCCCGGTACCTTTGTCCGATCCAGGTTTCGGGGGTCATCGGAATGGTGCCGCGGCGGACCAGGCTCACGTCGTAGGTCGTGCCGCCCGTGTCGGCGACGATGGCGGTTTCGGACCTGGCGTCCGTCCGGGCGTAGTGGCGGCCCGCGATCGGGGCCATGGAGGGGCCCGAGCCGATGGCGTGGATCGGGGCCGCGATCAGATCCCGGACATCCATCACCCCGCCCTGTGAAGTCAGCATGAGGAGGCGCCCTTTGAAGCCCGCCCCGGAGAGCCGATCGGCGAGACTCCCGAGGTAGCGGTTCATCAGCGGCTTCAGGGAAGCGTCCATGCATGCCGAGGAGGCCCGCCGGTACTCGCGCAGAATCGGGTTCAGCACATGCGAGAGGGTGTAGGGCACCCCCGGCAGGTGCTCCTCGATCAGCTTGCCCAC
>JAQBZT010000238.1 GCA_027622355.1 bacterium
TCATCACTTTTGAAGGTATCGAAGGGTGTGGGAAGAGCACCCAGCTTGCGCTTCTGCGTGAGTGGATGGAAAAGGTGGACCTGCGTGTTCTCGCTACCCGCGAACCGGGGGGAACCGAATTAGGCAAACGTGTGCGGGAACTGCTCCTTGGCCCTTCGGGTGGGGAAATATCCCCTATTGCAGAGCTTCTCCTGTTTGAGGTAGACCGCGCTCAGCACGTTACGAAGGTTGTCCGCCCCGAGCTCGAATCGGGCGTCCATGTGCTGTGTGATCGCTTCTACGACTCGACGATGGCCTATCAGGCCTTCGGCCGGGGGCTTCCTGCGGAGAAGGTCCGCGATCTGAACGCCTTGGCCACCAAAGGCTTGGTGCCAGATCTAACCTTTCTTCTAGATATAGACCCAGAGGAAGGCATCAAGCGAGTTATAGGGGAATCGGACGGTCACGTCCAACTTTTGCTTTTCGCGCGTGAAGGAGGAGCGAGACCTCCGCTTAAACACCAAGGGCGCGCGCGAAAGGCACGTGGTCTTGACTCCATGGAAGCGGAAACACTCGAGTTTCACCAACGCGTGCGTGAGGGCTTTCTTGAATTAGCCCGGCAGGAGCCAGAACGCTTCTGCGTCATTCCTCCAGGTTCCGTGGAAGAGGTACACGCACGCGTGCTTAAAGCCGTGAAGGACGCGTTCGGATGGAATGGAAAAAACTCCTCGGCCAAGACGCCGCGGTAGCCGCGCTGCGCCTGGATCTGGAATCGGGCCGGCTGGGCGGCGCCTATATCTTCTACGGCCCCGAGGGGGTGGGAAAGGCGGCCGCCGCGGAGCTCTTCGCCCAAAGCCTCGAATGCGAGGCGGCGGAGAGGCCCTGCGGCCTTTGCCTCCCCTGCCGGAAGGTGGCGCGCGGCGTTCACCCGGACGTGATCCGGATCCGGCCCGCCGAGGGGAAAAAATCCGTCGGCGTCGAGGAGGCGCGCGAGAGCATTCTCGCCAGGGCCTACCAGCGCCCGCAGGAGGGCCGCGCCCAGGTCTTCCTCCTCGATGACGCCCACCGATTTACCGTCAACACCTTCAACGCCCTCCTCAAAACCCTCGAGGAGCCGCCCGAGAACACTTTTTTCATCCTCATCACACCGAATCTCCATATCCTGCCCCCCACGGTCATCTCCCGTTGCAGACGTATCCGCTTCGCCGCCCTGTCGCGCGAGCAGATGCGGGAGATCCTCATCGCCCGGGGGGGAGGGGAGCTGGATGACCCCGACGCCCTGATCGGGATGAGCCTGGGGCGGCTCGGCGTCGCCCTGGGGGGGGCGCCCGATCAGCTCCAGAGCCGTCGCGAGACGGCTCTCAAGATGCTCGAGGGCCTCTCGGCACCTCCCGGCCAGGCGGATGAAATCGCGTTGCTGGCGCTGGCGGCGGACCAGGCCAGCGGGGGCGGATCGGCCCGCGAGGCCGTCACGGCGAATCTGGAAATGCTTCGCGGGCTGCTTCGCGATATACTGGTCCTCCAGGTGGCCCCCGGAGAAGTCGTGCCGTGGAACACCGATGTTGCGGATGAGTTGGCGACTCTGGGAGAGCGATGGGGCACACCGGGGCTGATTCGAGCCCTGGAGCGTGTCGAAACCGCCTACCGGGATGTCGCTGTGGGGAACACGAATCCGGGCCTGACGCTTGAGGCCCTGGTCATTGCCCTTCGCGCCACCATAGGCGCCGGGGGCAGAGGATAACGAATGCAGGAGCCAGAAAACCAAAGCGCCGTTCTCACTCCCGCCAGCGGGGGGAGCGAATCAGTTTCGGAAGAGATGGTGAAAATCGCCGGTATCCGGTCCCGCTTCGAGGCGCGGCCGGTCTACTACCTCGCCGACGGCCACCGCCTCCGGGTGGGGGACAAGGTCATCTTCGACGCGGGCGAGGACGAGGAGGAGTTCGGCCAGATCGCCGAAAACACCCGCGTCATGCCGGCCAAGTATTACAAATCCCAGACCTTGCGGAAAATCCTGCGCAAGGCGGTGGAAGCCGATCTCAAAAAAATCGAGCGAATCGAGGATTCCGAGAACAGAGCCTTCTCCCTCTGCCAGAACACCATCCGGGAGATGAAGCTCCCGATGGAGTTGATCGAGGCGCGCTTCAACTTCTCCCAGCAGAAAGCCACCTTCTTCTTCTCCGCCGAGGGGCGCGTGGACTTCCGGCGCCTCGTCAAATCGCTCTCGAGCCAACTTTCGCTCCGGATCGAGATGCGCCAGATCGGGGTGCGCGACGAGGCGAAGGTCAAGGGCGGGTGCGGCGATTGCGGCCGGACGCTGTGTTGCAGCTCGTTTCTCAAATCCTTCGACCCGATCACGGTCCGGATGGCCAAGGATCAGAATCTGACCCTCAACCCATCAAAGCTCTCGGGTGCCTGCGGCCGGCTCAAATGCTGCCTCCGCTTCGAGCACTCGCACTACGCCGCCATGAAGAAAAAACTCCCCGCCTGCAAGAAGAAGGTGGGCGGCTGCAACTGCGGTGCGACGGTCATCCGCCAGGATCTTCTCAAGGAGGAGATCACCCTCGCCCTCGAGACCGGAGAGCGAATGACCGTCACCGCCGAGGAGCTGATGCGACTGCCCTCGGGCCAGTTTTCCCTGAAAAATCCCATCGGCGGCGCAGCGCAATAAGATCCGCTTCCATCAGGTAGAAAGAGATGCAATGAGTTCAAAACCGTTTTACGTCACCACTCCGATCTATTACGTCAACGACAAGCCGCACCTGGGGCACGCCTACACCACGGTGGCCGCCGACGCGAAGGCGCGTTTCCATCGCCTGCGGGGAGAGCCCACGCGCTTTCTCACCGGAACCGACGAGCACGGCCAGAAGCTCGAGCGCGCCGCACGCGACGCCGGGATGGACACCCTCGCCTTCTGTAACATGAACAGCGCCCGCTTCAAGGCGCTTTGGGAAAAACTCAACATCAGCTACGACGACTTCATCCGCACCACCGAGGCGCGCCACAAGGAGGGCGTACAGGAGCTCTGGCGCCGAGTCGAGGCCGCCGGCGACATCTACCTCGGTTCCTACGCCGGGTGGTACGAAGTGCGCAACGAGGCCTTCCACACCGAGGCGGAACTCATCGAGGGACCGGTGGGAAAGAAGTTGGCCCCGAGCGGCGCCGAGGTCGAATGGGTGGAGGAGCCCAGCTATTTCTTCCGGCTGAGCAAGTACGAGAAACCCCTTCTCGATTATTTCGCGAAAAACCCGAATTTCATCCAGCCCGAAAGCCGCCGCAACGAGGTGATCCGTTTCGTCGAGGGCGGGTTGCGCGACCTCTCCGTGAGCCGGACAAGCTTTAAGTGGGGCATCCCGGTTCCGGGCGATGAGAAACACATCATCTACGTCTGGTTCGACGCCCTGAGCAACTACCTCACGGCGCCGGGATTCGACGAAAGCGGCATCGCCCCGGGCAGCGCCTGGCCCACCGATCAGCACTTCATCGGCAAGGACATCCTCCGCTTCCATGCGGTTTACTGGCCCGCCTTCCTCCTCTCGGCGGGAATCCCGCTGCCCGGCCAGGTGTACAGCCACGGCTGGTGGACGGTGGAGGGTCAGAAAATGTCCAAGAGCCTCGGCAACGCGGTGGACCCCCACTGGCTCATCGAAGCGTACGGGGTGGACGCCATCCGGTATTTCCTGCTCCGGGAGATTCCCTTCGGGCTCGACGGGGATTTCTCGCACGATCACCTCATCGGGCGCATCAACAGCGATCTCGCCAACGATCTGGGGAATCTCCTTTACCGGACGCTGAACATGGTCAAGCGCTACCGCAAGGGAAAGGTGACGTGCGCGCCGGGCGGCGAGGGGGAAGCCGAGCGGACGCTGCGGGAGGTGGCAGACAAGGCGGCGCCCGCATACGAAAAAGAAATGGAGGCCACTCGCTTTCAGGAGGGGCTCAAGGCGGCCTGGGCGCTCATCTCGGCCGGAAACAAATACATCGACACCAGCGCTCCCTGGGAGCTGGCCAAGGCCGGAGACGATGCGCGGCTCGACTCCGTGCTCTACCACGCCGTTGCCGCCCTGCGGGTGCTGGCCGCGATGATCTGGCCCATCATGCCCGACACGGCCGACAGTGTGGCCGGGCAGCTCGGCCTTCCGGACACTTGGCGCGAAGCGCCTCTCAGCGAGCTCCTCTCGATGGACCACACGCCAGGGGCGCTCGATACGAAGATGGGGGGGCCCCTTTTCCCGCGCATCGAGGAGGAGGCGCGCAGCGACCTCGAGAAAAAGGTGGCGGCGCGGATCGCCGCCGGAGAGGGCGGCGGGGATTCTGCCGCGCCGGCCGGTACCGAGGTCCCGAAGATCACCTTCGAGGAATTCAAGCGCCTCGACCTTCGGGCTGCTCAGGTTATTTCGGCCGAATCTGTGCCTCGTTCGAAAAAACTGATAAAGTTGGAGGTGTCACTCGGCGAGGAGCGGCGCACCGTCGTCGCCGGGCTGAGGGAACACTACGAGCCGGCCGAACTGGTGGGCCGGACGGTGGTCCTGGTGGCCAACCTGAAGCCCGCCAAGCTGATGGGAGTCGAAT
>JAQBZT010000239.1 GCA_027622355.1 bacterium
GGATCGCTCCAGGCCCCCGCCGGGCCGCCGCCGCCCTATGCGCTTTCCCTCGAGATCCCCCACGGCCTGACAAGTACGCACGTCTCCCTGCCCGCCGGGGTCCGGCTTCACGCCACGATCAAGATTCAGACGGGGGCGGAAGCGGCGGGAAGCGTTAAGCTTCAAATCGCCCTGCCCTCCGGCATCCTTCCCGGAAAACTCCCTTCCGGGTGGGAGAGCGCCCGGAAGGGGGACACGCTCGTGCTCCAAAAATCCCTCCTTCTCGCGCCGCACGCGCTGTGGTTCGAGCAAATTCCCCTTCAGTTCCCCCGCGAGCGAGGACAGCCCCTCGCGGTGAGCGCCGCACTCATCCCCGAGGACAACACCCGAAAACCGCTGTACGCGCGCACCACGGTCCGCCTCCATCCCCCCAGCGAGCTGGCCCGGGTCATCCGCCTGGAGCGGAACTGGTTTCCCACCGACGCAAGCGGAATTTTCGATCCGCACCATCTGCGCGATACGCTCATCATGCCGGGGGGGACCGGCGAATGGCTCCGGAAGCTCTGGGGCGCGCCCGCACCCCCCGTGGACCCCTATGTCCCCTACCGCTACCAGACGCTGTGGATTCGCAACGACTCCACGGCCACCATACCGGCCGCGGTTTCATCCGGTTTTACCGCACCCGGGGACGGCGGAAGCGTTCCCTTTCTCCGCGCCCCCGATCTCCTCAGCGGCGGAACAGGCCAGAGCATCACTTTCGCCGATCTCCTCCCGAGGAGGGAGACGATCGTCATTCTCCCGGTGTACTTCGATCCGCGGAGCGCCGTGCCCGGCCGGTACCGGCACAATATCCGCGTCACCCTCCGGGGAACCGATCAGGAACTCTCACGGGTGCGCATCCCCTTCCGGGTGCAGCCGCCGAGCCACTGGGCCTTCTTCATCACGCTGGCGACGCTGGCGCTGGCCCTCCTCGGCTTCTTCTTCGTCATCCGGAAGGGAGGGGCGCTCTTGCGCACTCTGCCGCTTCGGCTCCTCAGCGGCGCGGCGATCTTCGCCGCGGCGGCCTTCGTCCTCGTCAACATCCCGGAGATCATCGCCGGAAACATCGCGCTCGCCCTTCTCGGCCCGTTCGGGTTTCTCGTCAGCGCCTTCTTCATCGAGGTCCCCGCCAATGCGCTGGGGGTGGCCTACCTGATGCGCTATCCCATCCCCGGCTCGCTCGGGCTGTACATCGTCATCCGGAAGATCGTGACCGCCCTGCTGCTCTACTCTTTCCAGATCATCCCCTTTCTGCTGGTCACCGCCGAAATCCTCGCGTTCGAGGGAGCGGCGTGGGCCTCCGGTGTCACGCGCGGAGCGGCCTTTTTCGACCGCCCGCCGGAGCGCCGCACCCGCGCCATCGTTCTCTTCGTCTGCCTTTTCGCCTTGGCCAACATCTTCATCACCGCCATCAGCTTCTACCTGCATATCTTTTTCTACCGGCTGGACTTCGCGGACTGGTACATCGCGCTCTACCTCATCACGCTGGGCCTGTTTTTCGCCCCCCTGGGCATCTTTGTCGGGATCCGGCTCGGCGCCCCCCTCCGGGAGGTGGCGGGATGAACCGAACGCTCATGGAGTGGAAAGACATCTCCTTCCGCTACGCCGGCACCCGGCAGGACGCCCTGCGGAACATTTGCCTGCGGCTTGCGGCGGGCGAGCTGCACCTTCTCGCGGGACCGACCGGATGCGGCAAGAGCACGTTGCTCAAAACGGTGAACGGCCTCATCCCCTCGGAGAGCGCCGGACGAATGGAGGGCGGCATCTTTTTCGACGGGGAACGCTCCTCCGCCCCAGCGGGCGTGCGGCCGGATGTCGGCTTCATGTTCCAGAATCCGGAAGATCAGCTGCTTTGCAGCCGCGTCGAGAGCGAGATCGCATTCGGCCCCGAGAACCTCGGCCTTTCCGTCTCCGAGATCGGGGAGCGGATCGAGAGCGCCCTCTCCGCCGCCGCCATGGGCTACAAGCGCGGCGCCGCCATCCATGAGCTCTCCGGCGGGGAAAAGCAGCGCGTCGCCCTCGCCAGCGCCCTCGCGATGCGGCCCCGCATCCTGGTCCTCGATGAGCCCACGAGCCAGCTCGACGATTCCGCCGCCGGGCAGATCGTATCGGCGCTCGTGGAACTCAAGAATCGCTTCGGCCTGACCATTCTTCTGGCCGAGCACCGCATCGACCGCCTCCTCCCCTACGTTGACCGCCTCACCCTGATGGGCGAAGGCCGCATCCGGGGCTCGTTCCCGCGGGAAAATCTCGCGCAGGCAACCCCCCTCCTCGAGGAACTCGGCCTCGTCCCTCCGCCCGCGGAAGACCGCCCCCGGAAAACCGCCCCCGCCGCACGGCCCCGGAGCGTGCTGCTTCAGGCGAGCGGCATATCCCACCGCTACCCCTCCGCCCAGCGCCCGGCGCTCGATGATGTCTCCTTCGACCTTCGGGCGGGCGAGATTCTCGGGCTGCGGGGGCTGAACGGCGCCGGGAAAAGCACCCTCCTCCATGCGCTGGCCGGATTGCTTCGCCTTCAGGCGGGCGCCGTCGCATGGTTCGGGGACGCGCCCGGCCGCCCCGACATCCGCTGGCTGGCGGGGCGGGTCGGCTTTCTCTTCCAGAACCCCGACCTGATGCTGACCGCCGACACCGTGGAGGAGGAGATCGGGATGGGCGCGCGCTTTCTCGGCTGGCCGCGCGAGCAGGCCGCCGCCGCCGCGGAGCGCAGCATCGCCCTGCTGGAGCTGGAAGCCCACCGGCGGCGAAACCCCTTCTCCCTCAGCCGGGGGGAGCGCCTGCGCCTCGCCCTGGCCGCCCTCTTCGCCACCTCCCCGCGCGTTTTGCTTCTCGATGAACCGACCGCGGGGCTCGACCGGAGATTCCGCCTTCAGTTTCTCGCCCGCCTGCGCCGGTGGGTGGACGAGCGCCCGGGGGAGCGGGCGGCGATTTTGTGCACCCACGATCAGGAGGCGCTTCGGGCATTCGCAGACCGGACGCTTCACCTTGCGGAAGGAAAATTCCAGGAGCGTGAAGACGCCCGGGAAGGAGGCGGAAATGCCGCTTGAGAAAGCGCACGCCCTCGATCCGCGCTTTCAGGTCGTGTTCCTGATCTTCATCGGCCTGTTCTCCGTCCTGCTCGACGGAGAACTCTCGCTCGCCCTCCTGGCAGCGGCCGGGCTCTCGTGCGCTCTCCTCTCCCGGCCCACTGCCAAACAGCTGCTGATTCTTTTTCTCCTCATCTTTTTCAGCGTGTGGGGCTTCATGTTCTCCCAGGGCTTTTTCTACCGCGGGGCGCCAAGAACCACCCTCGCCGTGATCATCCCCCCGGAGACTCCCTTCATCGGCCCCCTCACCGGCGGGCTCGCCCTCTCCTATGAGGGGGTGCGCTACGGCGCCTCTCAATCCCTGCGCATCATCGCCACGCTCTCGGCCGGACTGGCCGTCGGATGGTCCGCCGACCCCGCGCGCCTTCTTGCCGGGCTGACCGCCCTCCGCATGCCCCACGCCCTGGCGTTTTGCATCACCACCGCCGTCCGTTTCCTCCCCCTCACCTTCGAGGAAACCCACACGGCGCTCCGCGCCCAGAGGATGCGGGGGCTTCGCCCGCACCGACGGCCCCTCCAGACACTGATCCGGATCGCGCGGCCCGTTCTGGCCGCCGCCATCCGCCGCTCGGAAACCGTGGCGCACGCCGCCGCCAGCCGCGGCTACCGCCCCGACCGGCAGCGCTCGAACCTGCAACCGCTCCGCATGTCGCTCGCGGAAAAATCCATGCTCGCGGCGCTGGGAGCGGCGTTCTTGTTCATTCTGGCCGTCAAGACCCTCTACTTCCTTTACGAATCGGGCCTTTCCTACTTTCCCGCCCTTCAGGGACTCTACCAATTCACGCGGGAGGTCCTTTGATGCGCACGCTCGCGTGGATGATGCTCGCCGCCCTCACGATCACCGGCTGCGGTGACGCCCCCTCGTTTGTCTTTGCGCGCCTGGGCGGGGTGCTTCGCGGCGTGAAACCGGACGAGGGGAAAGCGATCGCCGTTCGCTGCGGAGAAAAAGATTCGGGGGCCCGGGGCCAGCGGTTCGGAAACTTGATCCTGCTGCGCTTTTCATGGCGGCCGGGAGCGGCCTGCACGGTGCGGTGGGGACCCGGAGCACACCAGATGCTCCGCGCGCGCGCCCCCCGCATCGCCGATCCGGTCCTGCTGAAAACGATCCGCCTCGAGGAGGTCATCCCGCGGAAGATCGAGTCCGGCATCTCCGAGGAGACCACGTTTCTCCTGTTTTCGCCCCAGGGAGACCGCCTCGCCGTGGGAACCCGGTGGGGGCACGTCCGCGTCCTGGACGTTTCATCCGGCGCCGTGGCCTTCCGGGGGCGGATTACCGAGGGAGTGGCGAAAGCCGCCGCCTTTTCCCCGGACGGGAAAATTCTCTACATCGGGGAGCAGACGCGGGAGGGCTACATCCGTGCCATCGCGCTCTCCTCGGGGCGCGAGCTGTGGCGCTACCGGCTTGCGGACGATCTCGAATCCTTCGCCGCCCCC
>JAQBZT010000240.1 GCA_027622355.1 bacterium
GCCCGCCTCATCGGCGAACGCCTCGAGCTCGGATCGGGCCCCGGCCAGATATTCGAGACACGCGGCCTCGTCGTTTCCGTACTTCCGGCGCAGCTCGAGCAGGCGGCTGCGCCGCTCCTCCAGCGCTTCGAGGCGGCCAGGCTCGGCGTCCATCTCCTCGAGGTAGTCCCGCAGGGATTCGGCGAGGCTCTCCACCTGCGCGAGGGCGGAGGCGGCGTCTCCGGCCAGGTCCGCCCGGGCGGGGTCGAGCTCGGCCAGCCGCTCGAGGTCCCGCACGGCCTCTCCCAGCCGCTCGGAGACGGCGCCCTCGGCCTCGTAGAGCGCCTCGTAGAGCGCTCCCGCCAGTTCGCGGAGCCGCTCGGCGTTCCGGAGGCGTGGAATCTCGGCCTCGATCTCCTCCCACTCCCCCGCGCGCAGTTCCGCCTTTTCAAGTTCCTCCACCTGGAAGCGGAGCATGTCGGACCGCTGGGCACGCTCCCGCACCCCGTGCAGGTGCCGATCGAGCGTGCCCTCGGCCGCGCGCAACTCGCCCACAAGAGCGGTGAGGGCGGCGCGATCATCCGTGAGGGCGGCGAAGTCATCGAGCAGGTCGAGGTGGGTTGCGGCGCGAAGGAGGCTCTGTTGGGCGTGCTGGCCGTGAATGTTGACCAGCCTCTCGCCGCCAGCCGCCAATGTGGCCGCCGTGATCATGGCGTCGTTCAGGTAGATGCGCCCGCGGCCGCCGCCGGAGATCCGCCGCCGGACGAGAACTTCGCCGTCTGCCTCGATCGCAGCGCCTGCTTCCTCAAAAAGTGTGCGGGCGGCGCGGCCGCCGGGGGTGTCGGGAAGGTCGAAGAGGGTTTCGACGAGGGCTTCCTTCGCGCCCGAGCGGATCAGATCGCTGCTGGCTCTGCCGCCCAGGGCGAGATGAAGGGCCTCGAAGATGATGGATTTTCCGGCGCCCGTTTCACCGGTCAGGACGTTCAGCCCCGGGCCGAAGGAAACCTCCAGGCTGTCGATGACGGCGAAGTTGGAGATGCGAAGCAGCCGGAGCATTTGTCCGCCTCAGGGGTTCGGCTCCCCGCCCAGGCGGGTTTCCCAATTGAGCTTGTCGCGGAGGATCTGGAAGTATTCGATGTCGAGCGGCCGGACCAGGCGGATGGGGTCGGGGCTTTCGGTGATGTAGACGCTGTCCGCGGGTTCGAGTTCGCACCCGTGCTGCCCGTCGAGGGTCAGGAGGACGCGCCGGCCCTTGATTTCCTTGTCGGCGAATATCTGCACCTCCACATCCTGATCGGCTGGAACGACGATGGGCCGGTTGCTCAGGGTGTGGGGGCAGATGGGGTTCACGACCATCACTTTGAGGCCGGGCATGATGAGCGGGCCCCCGGCCGAGAGGGAGTAGGCGGTCGAGCCTGTCGGCGTGGCCAGTATCAGGCCGTCCGCGCGGAAATCGCCGAGAAGGCGGTTTTCCACCTTGACGCGGAATTCCACCATCCGGGCGAGGGGGCCGGAGGTGATCACCACGTCGTTGAGGACGTCCCAGAGCGGCTTGTTCACGCCGTTTTTCCGCACGGCGGGCCGGAGGCGCATCCGCGTTTCTATCTCGAATTTCCCCTTGAGAAGGATGTTTTCGAGGGACAGATAGAGGGTGGCCTGGGGCAGATCGGAGAGAAACCCCAGATGGCCGGTGTTGACGCCGAGAAGCGGGGGGCTTTCTCCCTTCATCTGGTGGGCGGCGTGCAGCATCGAGCCGTCCCCGCCCAGGACGATCACCAGATCGGCCTCTTTGTGGACGGTGCCTCGGGGCAGGCCCCCGGATTCTCCTGCCGCCTCGGCCACGGTTTCATCGAGAAGGAGATTGAATTTTTTTTCGCGGAGCCAGGCGAGGAGCGCCCGGAAATCCAGGGGCTGCTTCCGGGCGTAGGGCCACGCCGTGAGTGCGATGCTCTTGAATCGGTCGGGCATCACGATGACTCCATGCAAGGAAGCAGAAGAGGACCCCGAAGTATCCCAAGGCGGGGGGAGGTCCGCAAGCGCGGGGATCTTCCCCGCGCCGCAGGCAGCCTGTGACTCTGGAACTTGCCGGTGGGGAATGCGGGAGATGCGCCGGTTACGCTGGGCTACTCTTTCCAGTTTTCGCGGATTTCCTTGAATTTTTTCTCTACTTTGTCGAGCCCGTCGATCATCAAGGGGGAAAACTGGGTGCCGAGTCCTTCTTTCATGACTTCGATTGTTTTTTCGTGTGTCCATGCGGCCTTGTAGACGCGGGGCGAGGTGAGGGCATCATACACATCCGCGATGGAGATGAGTTGGGCGGAGAAGGGAATATCATCTCCGGCCATGCCGTCGGGGTACCCTTTTCCGTTCCACCATTCATGGTGGTGTCCCGTGATGTCGACGCCCATCGTCAGGAAGCTCTCGTCGCCGATGTGGGTCTGTGCCTTGAGAACGGTGTCGCGGCCGATGGCGGCGTGTGTTTTCATGACGGAATATTCTTCGGGCGTGAGGCGGCCGGGCTTGAAGAGGATGCCGTCGGATATGCCCACCTTCCCGACATCGTGCAAAAGCGTGGAGATGTAGAGGTCCTCGATATAGTCTTCGGTGAGAAAATACAGCTCGGGCAGATTCCGTCCCGCGAGCTCCCTGGCCAGAACAACGGCGAACTCCTGCATGCGCCGAAGGTGGCCGCCGATGTCCTGGGCCCGGGATTCGGCCAGCTCCGCCAGCGAGAACACGGTCGCCTGGGTGAGGCGGTCGAGGTACTGGGTTCGGGTTTCGACCTGTTTTTCGAGGACCTGATTCCAGTTCGAGAGTTGGTCGTTTTGCACCTGGGTGAGGATCAGGAGCTCCTGGTTCTCCAGGACCAACTGAACGCGGTCCAGGCAATAGTGAACGGCGCTGAGGAGGTCTTCGGGCTTGAAGGGTTTGGTGAGAAACCGGTTCACCTCGCCCCGGTTGATCGCGGTGAGGGCGATCTCGATATTCGCGTTTCCGGTGCAGAGAATCCGCGCGGCATTCGGCGCGTGGTTCCGGGACTGAAACATGAAATCCAGCCCGTTCATCACGGGCATGCTGTAGTCGGAAATAATCAGGTGCGGGGTTTTCCTCGAGATGGCATCGAGGCCTTCTTCGCCGTCTCGGGCATGGAGTATTTCATACTCGGCGGATTCAAGAATGGAGGCGATGAAATGACGCATGTTCTCGTCATCGTCGACGAGCAGGATGGTAAATTTTCTTGCGCCGCCTTTGCCATCGGAGTTCGATCTTTGGGATGTAGTCATGGTCTTAGGCATGTTACCTACCCCTATACCATATGAGAAAGATTACGGAAGAGGGAAAAACGAGGCTCGTGTGACTTGGGTCACATTTACGGGGTGGCCGGATTTTCCGCTCTTTTGCTCACGGCTTCCTTGACCAATTCCTTTACTTTCCCCAAATCGATCGGTTTTTGAAGATAATGTGTGGCCCCGAGCTGTAAGATTCGCTTTTTGTATTCGGGGTCGTCGTAGCCCGTGATGGCGATGACCGAAATCTCGCTGCCCCGGGCACTTTGCTTGATTTGGCGGCACACCTCGAACCCGTCAATGCCGGGAAGCATGAGGTCGAGCAGGACAACGTCCGGCTTCAGATTCGCGCACAGTACGCCTGCCCGGAAGCCGTCGTGCGCGATTTCGATTTTATACAGGGGATTATCGAGGAGCAGAACATCCTGAATGAGTTCCGTAATGTCTTTCTCATCGTCAACGATGAGGATGCACGGGGGACCGGCCTTGCCCTCGAGTATGTGCGGCATTTTGCGGGATTCCAGGAAAGAGAGGAGATCCTCGCGGAGGACGCGCCTGTGGCCGCCCGGCGTTCGGTAGGCCTGAAGCCAGTTTTTATCAATCCAGTTTTGGATGGTGACCGGAGTGACATCGCAGATTTCAGCCACTTCGAAGGTGGTGAACGCCTTCTTGGACGATAGATTTCCTTGCGTAGTCAACGTTGCCATCTCCATGGACCGTACATGGGATATCCCGATACGAAAATTGTATAGATAATAGAAAGGGACCGCAAGCGGGAAAACGGTAAAAACGCGATCCGTGAAAATGAAAAATATGCAGTATGGCAGCCCCTATAAGGCAAAATGGTTGCCCGGGAGAGTCCCTGGATTTTTTCGAAAATTGAATAAAGGTAGATTTACGGACAATGGAAAGAATGGGTAGTGGGTCAGTTTGCACAACGGACCCGTGGTGTCATTCCGAAGGAGCGCAGCGACTGAGGAATCTGCTGTGGAAAAGCAGATTCCTCGCGCCTCCGGCGCTCGGAATGACAAGAAAAACAAGCAAGCGGACCCACTACCAAAGAATGAAAGCAAGCTTGTTTATCGGAACTGTCTTTCCCCGGGGCAAAGAGGGCGGATGCCAGGTGTTTTCAAGAGACAAGGAGGGGTCGGCATGCGGGCGGTTTTGCAAAGGGTTCAAAAGGGGCGCGTCGCCGTCGCTGGTGAAACCGTTGGGGAGATAGGCCCTGGCCTGGTTGTGCTCCTCGGGGTG
>JAQBZT010000241.1 GCA_027622355.1 bacterium
TTGCACGTTTCCAGATAAGTGGCGTCGCCCGCGGCAACGAGCACGGGAATCCCTGGATCGATTTTCTCTGAAGCATCGGGCAACCCCTCTTCGCCATCGGACACTTTTTCGGAATTTTCAGCGGACTCCTTTCCAATCCGGCGCCAAAACTCATCCTCCAGACCGGGAAAAATTTTCTTTCCCTCATCAATGATACGATTTGCAGAATCATGGTCTTCCCTGGCGTAATACAATTCCGCCACGCACAGGAAAAACTCCGGCAAGACTTCCGGAAACGCCGCCTCCGCCTCCTCGATCTTCCCCTCCCAGCGCAAGTTCTTGACCCGATCGGCCGCTCCCGAAAATACACTCCGGTAGTTGTGGACAAGCTCCTTCTCATCGCCCTTCGAGACAATGCGCTTATCCAGCAGGTCCTCAAGGGTTTTGCGAAAGACATCCTTCTTGACGGGCCATTGGAGGGAGACTGTCGCACCCGCTTCCATCACCTTGTCGACAATCGCCTCGTCCTTGAGGTTATACATCAAGAGAATGGGGGTGCCGGTATTCCTGCCGCCAGACCGGAGGGCGGCGACGACCTTGGAGACGCTCATGCCCTCGAGCGAGCTTCCCAGCACAATCAGCCCATAACTGTTGGAATCGTCAGCGCGGAGCACCCCGTAGGCCTCTTCTTCGACCGTGACGTTGGCGAACTGATAATCCTCGAAAATGGGTTTGAAAATCTCCTGAACAGCGGGATCGCTCTCGGCCAACAGCACCGGCGTATTGGAATCAAATCTTTCCCGGGACATGGAGAAGTCCCCTTTATAGAGAGTGCTCGAAATAAAGAGTGCTCGAAAAAACGCCCTATTCCCTATCTTCCGGCGCCGCACACTTTGCTGTTGAGATGATTCAATATATTAGCACAATTTAGAACAATCCATTATGGCGCCCGATCGATCAGATTTGAGCAGTCATCATCTGTTTTGGCGGTTTTTCCGGAGAGAAAACGAAAATAGTCCAAAAATATGTGGCGCGCGTCCTGTCCAAAAACTCATCTCGCTCCCACTTTGATCGCAGACAAATGGCCTGAAACACTCACCCCGCCCGCACTCTCACCAGTTCTTCCCATCGCGTCGTATATCGCGGGGAACGCATCTCCCCCTTCGTGCGCCAGGCGGCCTCAAACATCCATGGCCGCTTCATCAGGAGTTCGCCATCCACGGGCTTTCTTCCCTCTCCCCTACCCCTTGGGGGGTATCGGATTTCAAGGAAGTCCGCTCACAAGGCAGGTATGACAGGAGAAGAATTAAGGTTCAAACGAGTTTGAACTCAACCGCCCTAGGCTGCGTACCAGAGCACCGCGATGAAGTGACACGTAGTGCCTGCGATAACGAATAGGTGCCAGATGAGGTGGTTGTATGGGATCCGCTTGGCGGCGAAAAACCCTAAGCCCGTCATGTACGCGATGCCGCCCGCAGATATCCAGAATAGACCCCACGGCGGCACACGGAGCCACAAATGCTTTACCGCTATGAGGGCGAGCCAACTCATGGCGAGATACAGGCATATTGAGATTTTCAGGGACCGCATCCTGCCGACAGCCTCGAGTACGATACCAGCAACGGCCAGACCCCACACGAGCCCGAACAGTGTCCAGCCCCAAGTGCCGCGGAGCACGCCGATCGTGAATGGCGTGTATGTGCCGGCGATCAGAAGGTAGATCGCCATCTGGTCGAGATCCTTGAATAACCGCCTGGCTCGATTCCTTGGCAACGCGTGGGAGAGAGTGGACGCGAGGTACAGCAACACCATCGTCGCCGCGAAGACACTCGCGCCAAGAATTCCTGATGTCTCGCCACGCTGGACTGCGGCAAGAATAAGAACTGGGGCGGCGGCCACTGCCGCAAGCAAGCCGATACCATGGCTGACAGCGTTCGCGATTTCCTCCCCAATCGTCTTCATACGCTCTCCTGGTGCTGACGATTCGATCATGGGATCCCGATTCCCCATGCAGCAGGTAGCGAACCACATCCAGCGCAGTGTAGGTCGTTTTTCCTCTGGCCAGAAAGCGAGTGATTTTGGTGACGTCATTTCCGGACCTCACCAAGGGTTTCTCACGGCAGCCCGTTGTGCTCCGCAAAAACTCTACCCATGTTCCGATAAAAACTCAAAATGCTCTCACACAGGGGATTTGGGCCCGTTTGGGTTTTTGGACAGGACGGCATGTCACCGGAAAAATACCATTTCGGACGTTCACGCAGGCCCGAAGCAAGCCGCCCGGAGCAAGGTGCCGCTTCATTTGATTTGAGTAAATATGAATAGAATCGGAAGTGCGGCCTGCCACTGCGTAAAAAAAGAGGAAGGCGGAAAGCCGAGCCGATCAAAACCGCTTGGATACTCCGGCCCGATCGAATCCCTTGTAGGCATGTCCGTTGGTTTCGCCGCCGCGGATGAAGGCCTCGCACAGATCGCGGGCCACGGAATCCCTCATCTGCCGCGGCGGGGATTTCATGTAGTAGGCCGAGACCGCCTCGAGCGGGCCGGCCAGCCCCCGATCCAGACCCAGCTTGGCGCAGCGGAGCGCATCAATGACCACCCCCGCGCTGTTGGGCGAGTCCTGCACCGAGAGGCGAAGCTCAAGCTCCATGGGAACATCGCCGAACCCCCGCGCCTCCATCCGGATGAAGCAGACCTTGTTGTCGTTCTGCCAGGGCACATAGTCCGAAGGGCCGATGTGGATGTTGCGGCCCTCGAGGGGCACATCGAGCTGGGACTGCACCGACTCGGTCTTGGATATCTTCTTGGACTTGAGGCGCTCTTGGGCAAGCATGTTCAGAAAATCCGTGTTCCCGCCGGTGTTGAGCTGGTAGGTGCGCTCGAGGTTCACACCCCGGTCGCCGAACAGGCGCGTCAGCGTGCGGTGGACGATGGTCGCCCCCACCTGGCTCTTGATGTCGTCGCCCACGATGGGGAGGCCGGCTTTTCTGAACTTCTCCGCCCACTCGGGGTCGCTGGCGATAAAGACGGGAACGCAGTTCACCATCGCAACGCCGGCGTCGATGCAGGCCTGGGCGTAATGCCGGACCGCTTTTTCCGAACCCACCGGCAGATAACAGACGAGCACCTCGGCCCGGGCTTCGCGAAGGGCGAAGGCGACATTCACGGGCTCCTCATCGGCAGGGCGGAACGCTTCATCGTCGTCGTAATCGCTCATGTGGGGCGCCACGCCGTCGAGAACGGGCCCCATCTGGACGGTGACGTTCGAGACCGGAAGCGCTTTCTGAAAAACCGTCGTGCAATTGGGCTTGGCGAAGATGGCCTCCTCAAGCGGCCGGCCCACCTTGCGGGTGTCCACATCGAAGGCTGCGACAATCTCGATGTCGCGGATGCTCCACTCGCCGACCAGCGGGTGCATCAGGCCGGCCACATCCTCATCCTCTTTAACGCGGTAGTACTCCAGACCCTGAACGAGGGAGCTGGCGCAGTTCCCAACTCCGGCAATCGCCACTCTGATTTTTCGCATAATTTTCGCTATTCCCTACTGATGCGCTTAAGTATAAGCGGTCTAGCCTAATAACGATTTGCGGGCAAGGGCGCCGCTGCTCTGAGGAGGCCTCACGCCGCCGGCCCCAGGAAGTGAGTTAATGGCTATACTACAGTTTTTCCTGAAACATCAAGCGCATCCGGGATAAATCCCCTCCACGGGCACCCCTCATTTCGGCCTTCGGAAGGGAATCAAAAGCATCCCCTTCAAGGTGTGCCAGCGCGCGCCCCGGTAGGCGTAGAGGCCGAAGCGGATGGAATGGTAGTCCTCCCGCCAGCGGTAGCTGCGGAAGATGCGGTCCCAGACCGAAAGGATACTCGCATAGTGCGAATCGGTCTCGGGCTGAAAATCCGAGTGGTGCACCCGGTGCATGTTCGGGGAGACGATGACCCACCGGAGGAGCCGATCGACCCGGTCGGGGACCGCCACGTTGCTGTGATGGAACAAAATGACCGGAAGAAGAAGTGTTTCATACAGCGCCAGCTGCCAGAGTTCGACCCCCAGAAGCGGGACCACCGCGATGCGCGCCAGAAACGAGAGGATGATCTCCCCCGGATGAAAACGCACCCCGGAGGTCACATCCATCCGCGGATCAGAGTGATGAACACGGTGAAACCGCCACAGATAGGGAACGATGTGGTTGAGCCGGTGCCAAAGGTACATCCACCCATCGAAAAGGACGATCGAGAGAATGGCCGCTCCCCAGAGCGGAAGCGGGAGCTGATGCAGAAGCCCGAAGCCCCGCTCCGCCGCCCAGGCCGTCGCCCACACCATCGCGCCCGCAAAGAGGCCGCCCAGCACCAGCGCGTTGAAGGCCCCCAAAGCGAAATTCCGCCCGGCATGGGGAAGGCGCTTTCCCCGTTCGTTGAACTCGGCGAAAAACGGCAGCCAGCTCTCCAGCGCCCAGAGGATGGCGAGAACGATGGCGGCTGTGACTGGCTTCTGGGCGAGAAATTCCACTTCATTTCCTCAAAAACGGCGGCGCATGG
>JAQBZT010000242.1 GCA_027622355.1 bacterium
GGAGCGCAGCGACTGAGGAATCTGCTGTGGAAAAACAGATTCCTCGCGCCTCTGGCGCTCGGAATGACAGGGAAAACAAGCAAACTGCCGCACTACATGCCGCGCAAATCAGTCGAAAACAGTGTCCATGTAATGGGAAGGGTTGATCACGGCCTCGATGACCGTGGGGCCGCCTGCGTGTAAAGCCTCCCGCACGGCTTTCTCCAACTCCTCGGGGCCGCGGGCGCAGACCACGGGAACGCCGAAGTAGTGCGCCGGCGGCTCGCGGTATTCTTCCCGCTGAAGCTCCGTTCCGTAGATTTGCATGTCCTGGCGATTTTGCTTGATCTGGATGAGCGAGAGCCACCTGTCGTCGAGCACGACAATCGGGAGCGGCAGGTTCAGCCGCTTCGCCGTGGCCACCTCGCCGCAGGTCATCTGGAAGCATCCATCCCCGAGAATGCAGACCACCGGAAGATCGGGCCGGGCCACTTTCGCGCCGATGGCGGCGGGAATGCCAAAGCCCATCGAGGACCATCCATTCGTGATCAAAAAAGTGCGCGGCGCGTGCGCGGTCCATTGGCTGGCGATTTGGTGGGTGTGCGCCCCGACGTCGAACGCAAGAACGCCGTCCGGCGGAAGCACGGCGCGGACGGCATCGATGGCGAGATGCGCGGCGAATCCCTCCGATGAAGGGCGGAGCGCCCGCTGGAACGCTTCCTTGTGCTGGAGGGCGGCACCGGCGGGCCACTCGCCGGGGCCCCCATCGAGCGAGAGGAGCTCGGCGATGGCGTGATCGAAATCGCCCACGGCCTGGTGGACCACCTGAACGGTGTCATCGGCGTCCACGGGGTCCACGTCAATGCTGAGAAGATTCGTCCCGCCGATCCACTGCTCGTATTCCACTTCGACGGGGTCGTAGCCGAGGCCGACGATCAGATCCGCTTCCTTCAGGAATTTCCGCTGCATCTTGCGCAGCGCCCGCTCGATGCAGCCCAGGGAGAGGGGATGGTCCTCGTCCACCATGCCCTTGGCCATGGTGGTTGTCGCGAAGGGGAGCTGGTGTTTTTCGAGAAGGCGGACGAGATTTTCCGGATTCTTCATCCGCAGGGCCGACATCCCGATAACGGCGACGGGGCGCTTGGCCCGCTGGAGAATTTCGGCGGCCTTGCGCAGGTCCTCCGCCGGCGCCTTGGCGGGCGGGATCCCCGCGGGAGGCGGCAGCGGCGCCTCGGCCGTGCTCTCGAGGGAAACATCCACCGGCAGATCGAGGTGCACCGGCCCGAAGGGCTCGCTCAGGGCGATGCGGAGCGCCTCCGCGATTGTCGAGGCGATCTGTCCGCTCCGCAGCGGGTAGCTGGCCTTCGTGAGGGGCCGGAAAAGGGTGTGGTGATCGATGTGCATCTGTATCCTTCGCCCCATCTGGTGGGTCGGGATGTTGCAGGTCAGGGCGATGAGCGGCGAGCGATCGAGATAGGCGTCTCCCACGCCCGTGGCGAGGTTCGTGGCCCCGGGGCCGAGCGTCGAGAGGCAGAATCCGGGCACCCCGGTCATCCGGCCCATGGCGTCCGCCGCGAAGCCCGCCGAGCCCTCGTGCGCGGTGAGGACGAATTCGATGCCCCCCTTGCGCATGGCCTCGATCAGGGGGAGCACCTGCCCGCTCGGGATGCCGAAGCCGTGGGTGATGCCTGCGTCTTTGAGCATCCGGACAATGAGGTCGGCATTGTTTCCTGTCATCGAAATCGCTCCGTGCTGCCGCTAGAAATCGCGGTAGATATTGAGAATGTCCTTGAGAATGGCGGCGGCGGCCCCCCGCGGATCGCTCTTTCCGCCGATCACGGCGACGCGATCCATCGTGTCCGTAGTGTATGCAATTCCTTTTTCCGCCCCGTCAACCCCGGCCAGGGGATGATCGGGCGCAAGCGCCTCGGGGCGAACGCTCGCCTGAAAGCCGCCGTCCTTCGTCCGCTCGACTTTTCCGATGAGGCGGATGACGCGGCCCCCGGCGGTGGCGGCCTGGATGTCTTCTGGCGAAACGCCTTGAATCCCCTCCTTCGGCACGTCCTCGGGGGCGATGTCGAGCCCCATGCAGACATTGGCGATGAGGGCGAGCTTGTTGGCGGTGTCGTGTCCTTCGACATCCAGCGCGGGGTCGGCCTCGGCGATTCCGAGCCGCTGCGCCTCGGCCAGCGCGTCCGCATAGGAAACACCTTGGCTTCGCATCCGGCTGAGGATGAAGTTGCTGGTTCCGTTCAGGATGCCTTCGATGGCGCGAATCTCCGTGCCCGCCAGACAGGTTTGGGCAACATCCAGGGTGGGCAGCGCCGCTGCGGCCGCCGCGGAAAGTTTAAGCGCCAACCCGGCCGCCGCGGCCTTCTCCCGGAGCGCCGGGTAGTGCCGGATGAAGGGGCCCTTGTTGGCGCTCACCACGTGCATTTTCCCCTCCAGCGCGGCCCGGATGTGCGAGAGGGCGGGCTCCCCCGTGTGAATGTCGGTCGGCGTGGTTTCGACGAGGACATCCGCCGCGGCGCGATGGATCAAATCAATGCCCTGCCAGTCGGGCTGCCAGTCGGTCTGGCGGAGGCCGGCCGCTGTGTTCAGGGTTCCGCTTTTCTCAAAAAATTCCGCGAGGGCGGCAGCGTCCAATCCATCCGGGGAATAGACGCTCCCCCCAAGTTCGCCCACGCCCAGAAGGAGGGATGAGAAGCCGAAGGCGCGGGCCAGGTATTCTTTTTTCTCATCCAGCAGGCGGGCGAAATTCCTCCCCACCCGCCCGAATCCGCAGATGATGATCCGAACCGGCTTCGACATCTTTTCTCCCGGAAAGAGGACACTGGGCCCCCTCTCATGCCATGCAGGGGGTGCAGGGTCAAGAACATCCCGGGCAATGGGTTCGTTTGCTTGCTTTTCTTGTCATTCCGAGCGCCGGAGACGGGCCCCCCGGTGGAGGGCCTCCCGCGAATCGGAGATTCGCCGGGGTGCCCGGCGCGAGGAATCTGCTTTTCCACAGCAGATTCCTCAGTCGCTGCGCTCCTTCGGAATGACACCGCGGGTCCACCCCGCAAACGGACCCACGACCACATCCCGGGCAAACGCCTTGCGCCCCCCCGGTGGGTGTGAGAGATATGGGCGTTCCGGGCAACAATCCCTGGAGATGGCTGTCCCACTGACCCCGAAAAGGAGCCGGAATGGCGAATCTCTCACTGACGGCGGCCTTCGGCGGCTACGATCGGATGAACGTTCTCCGGACCGGCGACATCCGGCCCGAGGGGATCGATCTGCGGGTTTTCACCCTTCCGCCGACGGAAATTTTTTACCGCATGTGCCGTTTTCAGGAGTTCGATCTCTCCGAAATGTCCATGGGGGCGCATTGCTACCTCACCGGAACGGGGGAGAATCCTTTTATCGGGATCCCCGCGTTTCCGAGCCGGGTGTTCCGGCACTCGATGGTCTACGCCAACACGGATGCGGGCATCGAGACTCCGGCCGATCTCAACGGCAAGCGGATCGCCATCCGGGAGTGGGGGATGACCGCCGTGGTGTGGATCATCGGCATCCTCTGCGAGGAATACGGGCTCGACATCAAGACGGTGGACTGGGTGGCGGCCATTGAGCCGCGCGTGCCGATCCCGATGCCGGCGGGCGCGCGCCTCCGCTATTTGAAGAAGGGCGAAAACGTCTCCGGCCTGCTGGAATCCGGCGAGGTGGACGGTGCGCTCCTCCACCAGGTCCCCGATTGCTTTGCGCAGGGCTCCCCGCGGGTGAAGCGCCTTTTTCCCGATTACAAAAAGGCCGAACTCGACTACTACCGCCGGACGGGCGTTCATCCGATCATGCACTGCGTGGTGCTCCGCAAGGCGGTACACGAAGAGGCGCCCTGGGCGCTGCGAAGCCTCTACAAAGCGCTGTGGGAGGCCAAGCGCAAAACGCAGGGCGCGCTCCTCGACACCGGCGCCCTCGCCGCCATGATCCCCTTCCTGCCCGCGGTGATGGATGAGACGCGGGAGATTTTCGGGGAAGATTTCTGGCCCTATGGGTTCGAGGCGAACCGGGGCACGCTGGAAAATCTCGTGCGCTATGCGCACCAGCAGGGGCTCACCCCGCGTCTCCTGGAAGTCGAAGCGCTTTTCGGCGAATCTGTCCGGGACGAAAGATTTATCTGAATCGCCTTTTCGCATCCGCCGCCCGGGGGCGATTCCCTTTCCCTGAAAAGGGGATCCGCCTGTGACGGTTCCCGCCACGAAAATTCTGTATGCGGCCCCTTTCCGGCGGCTCGAAGCGCTTCTCGCCGCTGCGCTGGATCGCTTCGCGGCGGGCGACCCCCTCCGTGAGCGGCGCGTCCTCGTCACCTCGAACCGCCTCCGCGATCACCTTCAGGCCCTTCTGGCGAAAGAGCGGGCCTACGCCGGCGTTTCGTTTCTCACGCTGCGAGATCTGGCGGCAGAGCTGGGGGAGCCCTTTTTTCGAAAAGAAGGCTTCCGGCGGCTTCCGGCGCTGGGCGGCGCGGCCCTTGGCGAGAAGGGGCT
>JAQBZT010000243.1 GCA_027622355.1 bacterium
TTTCAGCTGATGGACCTCCCCCTCCAGGACCTCGGCGGAAAGATGCCCGGGGATCTCCCTTCCGGCAGTGAAGCATTCACAGATGAAAAGATCCGTTCCCTCGGCGAGCCGGGTGAGCGCCTCGGTCCATTCGGTGTCGCCGCTCCAGCCGATGGCTTTCCCTTGCCATTCAATGCGGTAGCCGTAAGGGATGACATGGCTGCCATGGATCATGCGCTCGGTCCGCACGCGGATTTCTTCGATTTGGGCGGTTTCGCCTTCACGCAAAGTCCGGTAGCGCACGTCGAATTTCCGGCCGCTCTTTTCGGCGGTGCCGGGGTAGCAGCTCTGATAGAGCGCCTCGCAGACTTCCTCGGTACCGGGCGGGCCCGCAACGGTGAAGGGGCGATCTCGTTTGGTGCCGTATTGGTATTCCAGAAAAAGAAAGGGGATCCCCGCGATGTGATCGCCGTGCAGGTGGGTGAGAAGCACGAGGTCGATCTTCTCCATGTCGAAATCCATCCCCTTCAGCATCGGCAGGGTGGTCGGGCCGCAATCCACCAGAAGCGCCCGCACGCCGGCCGCGGAGGAAGGCTCGACAAGGTGTGCCCGCCGGAGCCGAACGCGTCTCCGGTTCCCAGGACCGTTAGATGAAGCGGGTTTGCGGGCATATCAGTCGGAAGGAATCAGATCGCCGGCCTTGACGAATTCCTCTTCCATTTCCCGGAGGATCTCCTCTACAGACGAGAGCGAAAGGCCCAGGCCTTTGACCACCTCCCGGTTCAGCGGCGGGATGCGCTTGTCGCCTCCGCTCCCGAAGCCCAGGGCGCGTACCAGAATGTCCGCCATGTGGACGACATAGGTGGTTTCGGCCGATTCGCCCGCCTTGAGGGGGTCATGGTGAAGGGTAATGGGATCGCGGATGGAGGCGGGCAGATTCCATTTGTCGCAGAGCCATTCAGCCGTTTTCGTATGGGTAAATCCCACGATCTCCGCTTCGGCCTCCATGAAAAGGAGGTTGGATTCGGCGACCTTGGCGTTTACCAGATCGAAGTAGTCCGGCTCCTCGACTTTCAGGACAACCTTGCCGATATCGTGAAGCAGGCCCGCGACCTGGACTTCTTCCGGATCGGGGAGCCCGATGCGGCGCGCGATGAGACCGGCGGTCACCGACACTCCGAGCGAGTGCATCCAGAGGGCCAGCATCTCTCCGGCCATGATGTCGAATACGGAAGCGGTCAGCACCAGCCCCTTTACGGCGTTGAAGCCGAGCAGAACGAGCGCGTGCGTGACGGTGCCGATTTTTCCGGGAAATCCGAAAAAAGCCGAGTTGATCAGGCGCAGGACCTTGGCGGAGAGCACCTGATCGGCCGAAATCATCTCCCCGACCTGTGCGGTACTCGTGTTGGGTTTCTCCACGAGGGCGGACAGCTTGGCCACGACGCCGGGAAGAGTCGGCAGGCCCTCCAGGTTTTCGACCTTGTTTCGAAAGTAGGCCAGATCGAGCGTCAAGGCATCGGTCCTTATGTTATGGGAAATCCGACAACGCCTTTAGTTGCCGGCGGTGGCTTCCGGTTTTTTTTGTTCTTTTTTTTCGGCGGCCTTCGCGGCGAGCACCGCTTCTTCTTCTTCCATCCGATTGAATATTTCGCGAATATGTTTTTCGACCACCAGCCGCAGCGCCGTCATGAGCTTGTTTTCCTCCAGACCCTGGAACCGGAGACGCACCTCCGCGAGTTGTTCCTCGAGGGTCTGTTTGGGCTTTCCGTCGTCAACAGGGTGGCCCTCGACGGTGATGTGGGAAATTTCAAGCCGCTCGAGCCGATCAAGGAGGGATTCGGTCATCTTTGTTCCCGCGGCGCATAAGACCTGGCCGTTGGCGGTTTCCACCGGGCGTGCAATGACCATCTCGGGTGCTGCCTGAGACAATTTAATGCGCTGCATCTCGTTTGATCCGGCGCGGCCGGTTCCCCATAAAAGGCTGATTGGAGCACGGGAAAATTGTATATGACGATGTGCAAGGTGGCCCAGGGAATCCGGGGTGTCAAGAGGTGGGAAAAACTCCGGAGAAGAGCAATTCACGGTCCGGACAGGAGGAGGCGAAAATAAAAAAAGAGTGCGCGCGGGTGCCGGTCTTTTCATGTGAGCTGTGGATTTTCGGCGAAAGGCTCTGGAATCCCACACTTTTCAGATTTTTCTGCGCGTTCGCTTCTTGATTGGAGTTTGGGCGCGGTGATATTCTCCATTCTCCGGGTTTTGGAACCCGCGGGCGCACTTACTCCCATTTCTGAGGTCATGCCGGCAACCCATGATGAGATTTCCGGGAAAGCTCTCTGTCTGGATTTTTGGCGCTCTGGTTTTGGCCGTGGGGATTTTTCTAACCGAGGCACCCCGCCATCCGGCCTGGGCGGCTTCGGCCGGCTCGGAAAAGTCCATCGAGGTCAATGTGGACGGCTATCCGGTTCCGGTGATGGCCCGGGCGAAGTTCCTGGGGTGGGTTCGCCGCGATCTGACCGATCGTATACCTGGCAAGGAGACGCTCTTCAAACAGTATGCGGACGAATGGGGGTTTGCCTTCGAGGTATTGTCCATCAACAACGTAGTATTCGCCATCAATCTGGATACGGATGGCCGCTACCCGTACGACATCACTCTTATGGATACGAACTGCGACGGTATCTTTGAGACCAAAATTGAAGAGAAGCCGGGAGAAAAAGTGGATGAAGGCATACCGGAGTGCGTTTTCCGCGCAGGTGTGCCGGAGAAATAGAGAAAGGCTTTGTTTCAATGATCTCCAGGGATGGTTTCTTTTGTTTTTGTAAAACACGAAAAATCCGTTCGTCTGTTTTTCTTCTGGCCTTTTCGGCGGTTTTTGCGGCCAGCGCCGTATTTTCGAAAATGGCCATCTCCGCGGCGCCGGACCCGGAGTTGCGCCGCGTCCGGGTTCGCAACGTTCTGTTGGACTCACGTACAACACAGCCCGTCGTTTTGCTGGAAGAAATTCAAGGAGGAAAGGTTCTCCCGATATGGATCGGTCCATCGGAGGCACAGGCGATTCTCATGGAGATGCGGAAAATCCGCCCGCCCCGCCCCATGACGCACGATCTGCTCCGAGACATCCTCGGCGGCCTGCGCGCGCGGATTGACCGCGTGGTGATCACCGAGATGAAAAGCGGGACGTTTTACTCGAAGATCCATCTTCAGTCCGAAGGCCGAAGCCTGATCGTCGACAGCCGGCCCTCGGATGCGATCGCGCTGGCGCTGCGGGCCGGGGCGCCGATTTATGTCCGCGAAAAAGTGATGCAGGCGGCGTTCCCCTCGGAAGAAGGGCGGGACCTGACGCACCGCGCTCGGCTCGGACTGATCGTTCAAAAGATGACGCCCGCTCTCTCGCGCTACTTCGGCGCGGGCAAGGCGGATGGGCTCCTTGTCTCGAAAATCATGAACGGCGGCCCGGCTGCCCGCGCGGGATTGCGCCCGGGTGATGTGATCTACCAAGTAGGCGGGAAGCCGGTTTCGTCCGTGAGAGCGTTTGAGGAAAATTTTCTGGGACATTCGAGCGGTTTCACCGTCTCGGTGCGCAGGGGACATAAAGGCGAGGGATTGGAGATGAAGCTTTCTGCCGCGCCAGAACAAGGCGGCCGCGCCCAATGAATATCCTGTTTGTTTGCACGGGCAACCTGTGCCGCTCTCCCATGGCGGAGCGGATGCTGAAGAAATTCCTCTCCCGTGAGGGGCGCAAGGACGTGGAAGTTCGCTCGGCCGGCACGCACGCCATGACAGGAAATCCCTCTCCGGTGGAGGCGATTCAGGTGGCCAATCAGGCGGGGATCGATTTGACTCCCCATCAGGCGCAGCCGCTGACCGACGAGATTGTGGACTGGGCGGATCGGATTGTCGTCATGTCCCCCGATCATGCGGATTATATCGAGGTGAATTTTCCGCATGGGATCGAGAAGATCGATGAGATGGCCATCTACCGGCCGGGCGGCAGACCGGGCGATACCATCAAGGACCCCTACGGGCAGTCCCTTTTTCATTACCGCCAGTATTACGGCGAGCTGATGGAAGCTGTCCAGGGATTTTACGCGAAGCTCAAAAACGGATTTTCCTGATCCGCCGGGGAGAAGGTATTGCCGAAGTATCGCGTCGGGTCGAAGTATCGCGTCGGGCCGGAGGATGCACTGGTCGTCGTCGACCTCCAGGCGGATTTCTGCCCCGGCGGGGCGCTGGCGGTACCGGAGGGCGATCAGGTGATCCCTCAGATCAACCGTCTTCTGGCTATCGGCGGATGGCGCCGGGTTCTGACCCGGGACTGGCATCCTGAGAATCACCTCTCCTTCCAGGACCGCGGCGGGATCTGGCCGCCGCATTGCGTGGCCGAAACCCGGGGCGCGGCCTTTCACGCGGGGCTCGATTCCGGGGCGGCCGATGCGGTGGTGTCGAAGGCGGCCGCGTCCGATCAGGAGGCCTACTCGGGATTCGACGGGACCTCTCTGGCGGATGATCTCCGGCGGGCCGG
>JAQBZT010000244.1 GCA_027622355.1 bacterium
ATTTTCTCGCCGAGCGCGAGGGCGATGATGGCGCCCGCGAAGAAGGCGCCGACGATCCCCGCCCCCCAGAGGAGGAGCCAGAGGACCCACCCCATAAACTCGCCGCTCAGGAGTTTTCCCCCCGGAACCCCGGCTGCACCCATGTTCTCCCCTCCCCTGTTTCACTTCGACGACTTCACTTCGATGACTTCACTTCGACTTCGACGCGCTGGACGGCGTTGTTGATCATCCCCTCGACGTTCCACTCGGGATCGAGCGGCTGCATCTCCCCGGTCTCATCCGTGGCGCGGCAGATCAGGGTGTGGCGGCCAGGGGCGGCGTTCCACTTGAAGAACCAGGGGGCCCAGGCGTGCGGGGAGCGGGCCGCGCCGAGCCCGGCGGCCTGCCAGCTCGCGCCGCCGTCGGTGCTGACCTCGACGCGGATGATGCGCGCCCGACCGGACCAGGCTTTTCCCTCGATGTGGACCTCGCCCGCATCGCAGATGCGCCCGCCCGCGCTCATGTAGACGGGGATGCCGGGCGGGGCCATGAGGGCGCGGGGCTTCATGAGGGTGATGCGCGCGCCGGGGGCGTCTGCGCTCTTGGAGGCGACGTAGGCGACATCCATCTGGTAGCCGTGGAAGGGCTCGCCGATGGCCTCGATGCGGCCGAGCCACTTGACGTTGGCCATGCCGTACCAGCCGGGAACCACGAGGCGGAGCGGAGCGCCGTGGGCCGCGGGGAGGGGCTGCCCGTTCATCTCCCAGGCGAGGAGGGAGGCCTCTCCCATGGCCTCTTTCACCGGGAGGCTCCGCTGGTAGAACTGCCGCTCGCCGCCCTGGACGCCCTCATCGAGGCCGGTGAAGAGGATCTCGGGGGCCCCGGCCTTGACGCCTGCAGCCTCCAGCACCGCGCGAAGGCGCACACCCCGCCATTCGGCGCAGCCGACCCCGCCGTGGAACCAGGGCTGGGAGAGGCGGCGCGGCGCCATGTGCGCCCTTCCGTTTCCGGCGCACTCGAAGACGGCGGCGTAGGCCGCGGCGGGCATCCCGCGGAGGGCATCGAGCGACAAGGAGAGCGGCTTTTCGACGAGACCGCCGACCTCGAGCCGCCAGGCGGCCGGATCGGGCTGGGGGACGTCGTAGTGGTGGAGGACGTAGTGCATCCCGGCGGGGGTGATGGGCTTTTCCAGCGCTTCGAGGGGCAGCGCGCTGTTGCGCGAGGCGGAGAAGACCTCCTCGCGGTAGAAGCGGTCGTCCTCTGCGTGCAGGCGCCCGTCCCCCACGGTGGGCAGGCTTCGCTTTTCTCTTCCGGACATATTTTCTCCCGAAACCATGTTTTGAAACCATGCTCCCGAAACCATGAATTTTGGCTACTTTACCAGAAAGCGGGCGGGCGGGCCGATGAAGGAGGACACCATCCAACCCCCGAGAACGAGAACCGCGCGCCCGATCAGGAGCATCCGGGCCTTGCCGCTCATCCCAGGGGTTTTACCTGCAGCGTGAGGACGGTCTCGACGGGTGCGTCCGAGGTGAGGTCGGGCACGTTGATGGCGGCGCGGGCGTGGCGGCCACGCTCCTCGCCGAGCACCTCGACGAGCAGGTCCGAAGCGCCGTTCACCACCCAGGGGGCCTTCGTGAAGCCGGGGGCGCCGTTCACATAGCCGATGAGGCGCACGGCGCGCACGATGCGGTCCAGATCGCCGAGGACCGCCTTCGCCATCGCCAGATGGTTGAGGGTGCACAGGCGGGCCGACGCGTAGCCCTCCTCGACGGTGAGCGCGGCGCCGAGCTTTCCCTTGTGGACGAGCTTGTCCCCGATCTTGCCGATCGTCCCCGAGAGGAAGAGCACCTCGCCCACCACGACGCCGGGGATGTAGTTCGCCACCGCCACGGGCACGGGCGGAAGCTCGAGGCCCAGCTCCTTCAGGCGCGCTTCGATGTCCATGGCTGTACTCCGAAACCAAAGAAAGAAAGAGGCTTCGCGTTTTTTACTCGTGCAGGAGGCTACTCGTACAGGAGGCAGCTCACGAAATGACCGGGCTTCACCTCGCGCAGCTCGGGCTCCACGGTGCGGCACTGGTCCATCACCTTGGTGCACCGCGGGTTGAAAGAGCATCCCTCGGGAAGCCGGTGCAGGCTCGGCACCATGCCGGGGATTTCCTCGAGCCGACCCTTGCGCCCCTTCTCATCGTGCCGGGTCCGAAGCTTCGGGATCGAGTTGAGCAGCCCGACCGTATAGGGATGAAGCGGATTCCCGAACAACTCCTCGGCCGATGCCTCCTCGACCACCTTGCCGGCGTACATGACGACGATCCGGTGGCAGGATTCGGCCACCAGGCCGAGGTCGTGGGTGATCAGGATGATGGCGGTGCCGAGATCCTCCTTGAGCTTCCCCATCAGTTCCATGATCTGCGCCTGAATCGTCACGTCGAGGGCCGTCGTCGGCTCATCGGCGATCAGAATCTGGGGATTGCACGAGAGCGCCATGGCGATCATGGCCCGCTGGCGCATGCCGCCCGAGAGCTGGTGGGGATACTCCCTCACCCGCTGGCGCGGAAGGGGGATGCCCACCAGGTCGAGCATCTCGGCCGCCTTGTCCATCGCCGCCTGCTTCCGGAGGCCCTGATGCAGCATGACCGCCTCGGCAATCTGGTAGCCGATGGTGAAGACCGGATTCAGGCTGGTCATCGGCTCCTGGAAGATCATCGAGATTTTGTTTCCGCGGATTTTGGAAAGCTTCGAAACGGGGAGTTTCGTCAGGTCGCGGCCCTCGAACCAGATGCCTCCGCCCGTGATGCGCCCCGGCGGCTGCGGGATGAGGGCGAGGATGGAAAGGGCGGAAACCGTCTTTCCGCAGCCGGATTCTCCGACAATGCCGATGGTTTCGCCCTCGCGCAGGGAGTAGCTCATCCCGTCCACTGCCCGGACCACACCTTCGGGGGTGTGAAAATGCGTCCGCAGATCCCGCACCTCAAGAATCGTTTTCGTGCCAACTTCCAGAGCCGGGGGCATATCGCCAGTCTCCATGTCGAAAGGGCGTATCCGTTTTTCGGTGAACGGCACCCATTATAGAAAGGGAGGGAAAGCCGTGTCCACTGCCCCGGCGCGGTCATTTTGGGCCCGGTTGTCCTCTTCGGCTCCCGGTGTCATATTCCAATAGGGACCTTGTCGTTTATCGTATCCCTTTTTCTGAGGATATCCGATGCGGAAAAAGCATTCCGCCTTTTTTCTGCTGCTCGCCTTTGCCGCGGCCACAGGGTGCGGCACGCGCCCGGGCCAGGGCCCGGAGGCCATTTTGCGGAGCTTCGCCCCCCCAAGCGGAGTGCAAGCGGAGGCATCGCCCGCCCTGACGAGCCGCACCATCCGGCGAATCGCCATCCTGCCCTTCCGCAACGAATCGGGCGTCGAGGGGGCGGGTCAGACGGTCGCCACCATCTTCTACGAGGGAATCTCCGCCTCGCCGCGCTATGAGGTCGAGCCCCCGCCGCGCCTTGATCGCCAGGACGGATTCAACTTCGAATTCCGCCTCCGGGGGGGAAGAGAGGCGGACGTGCGCAACGAGGAGGCCGACGCCGAGTGGCTCTCGAATACGGTGAACCACTTCGTCTCGCGGATCGAGCCCTATCTCACCAACCTCCAGCCCGTTTACCCAGGGGAGTATATCGAGGGAAAGATTGGGCCAAAGAAAAAACTTCAGGGTACGGTCGCCCGCTCCTCGGATCAGCCCGACACCGAGCGCGCGCTCGATGCGGTCATCACCGGCGTCGTCACCCGCTTCCGCAACCGATCGGGCAACGCCCTCTTCGCGAACGACGAAAAGGGTGCCCACGTCACCTACTCGGTTTATCTGGTGGACGCCCGGGACGGGAAAGTCCTCTGGAAGGCTTCCTTCAACGAGAAGCAGATATTCCTCCTGGACAATCTTCTTCTCCTTCCCCGCTACGCCCAGCAGGGCTTCATCTGGCAGACGAACACGCGCCTGGCGCGCACGGGGCTCCAGCGCTTGCTGGCGACTTTCCCGGGGTGGAACCCGAACCTCGTCATCCCCGGGACACAGGGCGAGGCGCCCTCCGCCCCCACGCCCTGATCCGTTTCCTCCCCCAAGCTCCGAGGCCGACCCCATGGGCCCACCCATCCGCACGCTGATACTGGGAGCGGCCGGCCGGGACTTCCAGAACTTCAACGTTTGCTACCGCGATGACGCCCCTTCCTCCATTTTCGATTGCAGAAGCACCGCGCCGAAGGTACGATAGCGAATGGAACGAGAGTCTCCGCCGGGAAAACAAGGCCTCATGGAGCAATTCTTCAGCCCTCGCCTCTTGCATCCGCTCAGGAACCGTTGTTGGAGCGGCCCCCTGCTCCTCGCGCCGCTACTGCTGTGCCTGGCCCGTCCCGCAGATGCAGGGCCCGCCGCACCGCCCGCACAAAAGCCGGCGGCTCCGAAGCAAAGCGAGACACCCAAAGCGCCGCCTCCGCCGCCCTCGCTTCGCCCG
>JAQBZT010000245.1 GCA_027622355.1 bacterium
CGGGCCGCCACCTCGCGAATCCGGGCAAAGGTCCGGGCGGGGTCTTCTTCGTTCCCGGCGGCCTCCTCGACGAGCGGCATCAGCTCTTTATGAAGGCGATCCATCCGGGGGTCCGGGTGGGCCCACGGAAAGATGAAGTTCTCCGCGTCGAGTTCGCCGAGTGCGGGAAGCAGGCCGGGGTGTTTGAGAAGCTCCGAGCCGGGAGGAATCAAGAGGCGGATCGCCAACTGCACCGGGTCCACCTCGTCGATCAGGTTTTCCCCCTCGATGAAATCGAGCAGGGCGAAGTAATCCGCCTCGCGGGTCCAGGGGGTGAAGGCGACGAGAGTGGGCCGGATAGAGATCCCGGCCTGCCGCACGATTCCGAGGGCGCGGTAAATGTCCGCCGGGGTGTGGCCCTTCTGGAGATTTGCCAGGACCGCTTCGTTCAGCGACTCCACGGCGGAGACGATGAAGAGGCACCCCAGCGACTTGAACTCGGGGAGAAGCGCCGCGTTCCGGATGATGTGCTCCACCTTGGTGGTGAAGTCGAACGTCAGATCGGGGTGCCGCCCATGGAGCGCCTGCGCCACGCGGAGGCCGTGGCGCGGCCCGTTCAGGAAGTCGGGGTCGGCGAACGTGATGTGCCGCGCGCCCGCGGCCGCGAGATGGCCGATGTCTTCGAGGACGACATCGGCCGGGACCACGAAGAATCGGCCCTGGTACACCGGCGGCAGCGGGCAGTGGCGGCACAGGTGCTTGCAGCCCCGGCTGGCCTCGACCGCCCCGGCCGGCACCGCCTCGCCTCCCCGGACCAGGTGGGCGTAGTGCGCCAGCTCCGGCAGCCCCGTCCGGTCGGGAGGAAGGAAGGGCAGCTTCTCGAGATAGGGCGCCGGCGGGTTCGCTCGCGTGCCCACCGCGGGGGTCTCCGAAGCCGCCCGGCCGGCGGCCAGCCCTTCGATCAACGCCAAAAGCGGCGCCTCGAACTCGCCGCCGATGACCGAATCGGCCCCGTTTCCGAGGAGATACTCGCGGTTCAAGAGGGCGTAGTGCCCGTAGAAGCAGATGTGGCAGCCGGGATGGTCTTCGCGTACCTTACGCGCGAGCGATACGCCCAGGCGGAGCGCGGCGTGCATGGGAACGCTGATGCCGGCGAAGGCGGCTTTTTTGGCCCGCTCCGGCGCATAGGCCTCGACCGCCACGTCCATGACGGCAGGGCGGAAGCCCGCCCTGTTCAGAAAAGCGGCCGGCGAGGCGACGCCGAGCGGCGGATGGCCGAGTTCGTAGCAGGAGGCCAGAAGAACCGCGCCCGGCGCATGCCAGTCGATGGCTTCGGAAGAGGGCGTGTCCGTGGTCATGTCGAGAGCTTCCGCTTCATCGTGCCAGTGAAAAAAACGCCGGGGCGGACCCCGGCGTTTTTCGGGTTTGTTGTAAGCGGTCTCAGGTGGTGAAGGATTTTCCGCAGCCGCAGGCCGCCGCGGCGTTCGGATTTTCGATCTTGAATCCGGCGCCCTGAATGGTGTCCACAAAATCAACCACCACTCCGCTCAGCAGCGCGAGGCTCTGGGGGTCGACGAAGACCTGAAAACCGTCGGCTTCGAAAATCTTGTCGTCGGCCGCGGCCGCTTCCTCGAAATAGAGGCCGTAGCTGTGGCCGGAACACCCCCCCGCCGTAACGGCGACGCGCAGGCCGTGGCCCGCCTTGCCCTCGGCCTCCAAAATTTCCTTGACCTTGGCCTCGGCCACCGGCGTGACGCGGATTCCCTCGGCGGATTTGGGTTTCGTGGCATCGAACAGGGTGACACTGCCTTGCGACATCAGGGATTCTCCTTTTGTAAACAAAAAGCGTTAAGAGAATTTCTGCAACTTAGTTTCGCTGTTCAGCCGGTTTTCTGCAAGCTGGTTCAGCCCGGCCTGCAGCTGTTTGTCCGAGACGGGCGGGGCCGGCCGGAGGGGCAGGTCGGCGAACGTCGTCTTCCGAAAAAAAACATCGAGCAGGCGCTGGGCCTCCCCGAACACCTCGTTCATCGTGCAAAACTCTTCGAATTCACAACACCCGCCTTCTTCCGTGCATGCCACGAGCGGCATCGGTCCCTCGATGGCATGAAGCACATCGTAGAAACTGATCTCGCCGGCGGGGCGGGCCAGGCGGTAGCCGCCCTTGGGGCCCTGGACCGAGGTGACCATCTGCCCGCGGGTCAGGGAGGGCATCAGTTTGGCGAGAAAAGCCTGGGGAATCTGCTGGGCCCTGGCAATCTCGCCGATCGTGGAGAGCCGCTCTCCCGGCTGTCTCGAGAGATAAACGACGGCTCGAAGCGCATAGTCACCGGCCCGGCTGATCTGCATCGCGCGGTAGCTCCCGCAAGGGTTGGGGACACCTCCTATGCCATAAATATGACATGGGAGGTCACATATAAAGAAGGGCTGCGAAAATGTCAAGGAAGACGAGAGGATAAGGGCTTACGGGGTACACCGTGTGGGCATGGTGATGCAATCCGCGTCTTGCAAGGCGCACCGGCGTGGAGAAAATCACCTCTTTTTGGGGCGGATGCACCGGAATGATTCGTAAGCATATGATAAATAACGAATTATAAATCGGATGTCTTTTGTATAAATAAAGTTGACAATCAAGCACTCAGATATTATGTTTGCATCGTTGAAGCCGGGTCGTCCTTGTTTCCATGGGATAGGGCGTCGGCCTTGCCGAAGTGGTTATTCAAACGGTCCATCCCCGGGGCGAGATTCCGGGGGGTAAAGAGGGTTTCCCATTGAGACTCGATAAGTTGACGCGAAAGACCCAGGAAGCGCTCCAGGCCGCGAAATATCTGGCCGAGGACAGGGGCCATCAGGTGATGATGCCGGCGCACATGATCTCCGCCCTCCTCGATCAGGAGGGCGGAGTGGTCGCCCCGCTCGTTGAAAAAGGAGGGGTCTCCCTTTCCTCTCTCAAGGGCGCGCTGGATTCGGCGCTTGAAAAATTTCCGCGGGTATCAACGGTCGGGGGGAGCGAGGCGTTCCTCGGCCCGGAGCTTCGCCGCTACATCGAAGCGGCCGAGAAGGAAGCCGCCGCCATCTCCGATGAATATGTGAGCGGGGAGCATTTCGTCCTGGCCGCACTGGACGCAGCCGGGGCGGAACTCAAGCCCCTCATGCAGCGGTTGGGCATCACGCGGGAGAAAGTTCTCGAGGCGCTCAAGGAGATCCGGGGCAGCCAGCGCGTCACCGACCCCGAAGCCGAGAGCCGCTACCAGGCCCTCGAGCGCTTTTCCATTGACTTCACCGAACGGGCGCGGGCCGGAAAGCTCGACCCGGTCGTCGGGCGCGACTACGAGATACGCCGGATCATGCAGGTGCTCTCGCGCCGGACGAAGAACAACCCCGTGCTCATCGGCGAGCCCGGCGTGGGAAAGACCGCCATCGTCGAGGGGCTCGCGAGCCGCATCGTGAATGGCGATGTGCCCGAGGGCCTGAAGGACAAGCGGCTGCTCTCGCTCGACATCGGCGCGCTGGTCGCCGGCTCGAAGTACCGCGGCGAGTTCGAAGACCGGCTCAAGGCCGTTCTCAAGGAAGTGTCCGACTCCCAGGGGGAAGTCATTCTTTTCATCGACGAGTTGCACACCGTGGTGGGCGCCGGTGCGGCCGAGGGGGCGGTGGACGCCTCCAACCTCCTCAAGCCCGCCCTCGCGCGCGGGGATCTGCACTGCGTGGGTGCCACGACCCTCGATGAGTACCGCAAGTATATCGAGAAGGACGCCGCCCTCGAGCGGCGCTTCCAGCCGGTGATGGTCGAGGAGCCCAGCGTCGAGGACACCATCTCGATTCTCCGGGGCCTCAAGGAGCGCTACGAGCTCCATCACGGCGTGCGGATTCTGGACAGCGCCATCGTGGCGGCGGCCACGCTTTCCCACCGCTACATCTCCGATCGGTTCCTCCCCGACAAGGCCGTGGACCTGATCGACGAGGCGGCCAGCGGTCTGCGGCTCGACATTGACAGCCTTCCCGAGGACATCGATCGCAGGGAGCGCGAACTCCTCCGGCTGCAGATCGAAGCAAAGGCTCTTGAAAAGGAGACCGACCCGGAAAGCGGGGAGCGGCTCGAGGAAATCCACCGCCAGATCGGGGAGCTGCGGGCGGAAAACGACGTGGCACGCGCCCAGTGGACCCGGGAGAAAGAAAGCCATGGCAAGGTCCAGCGCCTCAAGGAGCAGATCGAAGCGCTCCGCGCCGAGTCCCATCAGGCCGAGCGGGAGGGAAATCTCGGCCGAGCGGCGGAGATTCGCTACGGCGAGATCATCGCTCTCGAAAAGGAACTCGGGCAACTGGAGGCGGCGGCCGGGAAAGACGACGGGCGGCGGATGCTCCGCGAGGAAGTGACCGAGGACGACATCGCCCACATCGTCAGCCGGTGGACCGGCATTCCGGTTTCCCGCCTCCTCGAGGGAGAGCGCGAGAAGCTTCTCCAGATGGAAGAGCGGCTCCATCAGCGCATCATTG
>JAQBZT010000246.1 GCA_027622355.1 bacterium
CCGCGAAGCGGGGTTTCTACGCTCGAACTCGGATGTCATCGGCTCTCCTTTTCCGTGGCGCGGGCCGCGCGGAATTTCCTTCGGACTGCGGCGGAATCATAGCGGGACGCGCCCCGCGGGGGAAGCCCCGATTTCATTTGATGAATGCGGGAGCTCCGGGTAAGCTTTGGGACGCACCGATAAATGAAAACGCGGCGGCCCGCCGCCGGTAAAGGATGCCCCATGAAGCTCCGCTACGAGCACATGCACCTGATTCACGCGGATCACGATGCCGCCGTGAAATTTTACCAGGATGTCCTGGACGCGAAAATTCTCAACACGATCGAGCGCCACGGCGCACCGCAGACCAAGCTCGATGTGAGCGGAACCATGCTCATCGTCCGGGGGATCCGCCCCGGCGAGGACCCGGCAGCGGCCGGGGCGCTCCCGAGGATGGGCGTGGATCACATGGGTTTTTACATCGCCAAGGGGGAATGGGAAGAGGCCAAGCAGCGTCTTGAGGACAACAACGTGGAGATACTCGATGAGGGGGATCTCCCCCACCTGCGTTATCTCTACTTTGCGGCGCCCGACGGCGTCGTCATTGAATTCATGGAATCCAAGTAGCGGCGGGGAGCCGAAGGAGCGGCGGAATGGACAAGGCGCGAACCCTGATGGAGATGACGAGCCCCGAGGTCGGCGCGATTCTCAAGGAGACCGGCCTCGCCGTCATTCCGATCGGAAGCGTGGAGCAGCACGGCCGCCACCTTCCCCTCGGGACGGACTACTACGCCGCCGAGAGCTTCGCCCGGCGGATCGTGGGCCTGACCGGCGGCCTGCTCGCCGACTTCATTCCCTTCGGCGTCACCCCGCTCCACATGGGATTTCCGGGAACGATCAGCCTCCGCGCCGAGACGATGATCGCCGTCTTCATGGATGTGTGCGGGAGCCTCCACCGACACGGGGCACGGAAGTTCGTCCTGCTCAACTGGCACGAACGCAACCTGCCGGCGGTAGAGATCGCCGCCGAGCGGGCGCAGAACGAACTCGAGGGCGCCCGCGTCCTCATCGTCCACGCGCACTTCATCGCCCAGGACAATTTCGGCCAGAAGGTCGGCCTCACCCACGGAGGGGAGCTCGAGGTGCTCCCGATTCTGGCCGATAGGCCCGATCTGGTCCGCCTCGATCTGGCGACGGACCCCTCCCCGCGCGATCACGGGGAGAAGAGCGACCGCCTCCGCCGGGACCGGTCGGTCTACTTCATCCCGAAGGACGTGAAGGAGATGTACCACACCGGATGGTACGGCATGATCGAGGATACTTCCCCCGAACGGATCCGGGAGGTGATGGAAGGGACGGCGCGCATCGCCGCCGATCGCATCCAATCGTTTTTTGAGGTATAGATAAAGAACCTGCGCACTGCCGACAACTTCTTTTTGAGGAATCATATGCCGGAGAAAAAACTGGAAGGCCAGCGCACCATCGTGACCGGCGCCTCCTCGGGGATCGGCGCCGCCATCGCCAAGCGTTTCGCCGCCGAGGGGGCATCCATCTGGGCGGCGGGCGGCGTCAACGCCGAGGGGTTGAAGCAGACCATCGAAACCTGCGCCGGTGAAGGCGTGAAGGCGGACGGCAAGGCCTACGATCTGACAGACGCGCGGCGGGCCGCCGGAATCGTGAAAGAGGGGGCGGCGTTCCTCGGCGGGCTGGACATTCTCGTCAGCTGCGCGGGGGCCAGGGCGCACAAGGAATTCATCACGTTCACCGACGAGGACGTGGACAACCTTTTCGAGGTGAACGCCAAGGCTCCCTTCATCGCGGCGCGGGAGGCGGCCAAGGTGATGATCCCGCAAAAGAGCGGGCGGATTCTCATCATCGGCTCGATCCACGCCATCATCGGGGTCGCCAACAACGCGCTCTACTGCACCACCAAGGCATCCAACCACAACCTGACCCGCGCGCTGGCGGCCGAGCTCGGCCCCCACGGCATCCGCGTCAACTGCCTCGCTCCGGGGACCACCGAATCCGAGCGGGTGAAAAAAGTGCACGCGGACCGACCCGAGTACGCGGCCTCCAAGCTGCCCAACATCCCCGTCCGCCGCTTCGCCTCCCCCGAGGAGATGGCGGCGGTGTCGGTCTTTCTCGTTTCGAAGGAAAACGACTTCATGAACGGGGCCATCGTGGCGAGCGACGGCGGAACCACCGCGACATAGCGTCCCTTTAGACCGAAAGATACCCCCCGTCCACCACCAGATGGTGGCCGTGGACGTAGCTCGACCGATCCGAGGCCAGGAAGAGGATCGTCTGGGCCACTTCTTCAGGCTCCCCGAAGCGGGGCATCGGCATGTTGGCGGTGCGGTGCTTCTCGATGTAGGGCTTCGCCTTGATGAGTTCCTTCATCCCCTCGGTCATGATCGGGCCCGGCGCCACGCCGTTCACCCGGATGTTCTCCGGCGCCAGTTCCAGCCCCAGCGAGCGCACCATGTTGACCACCGCCCCCTTGCAGGTGCAGTAGACCGAAAAATCGGGCGCTCCGGCGAAGCCGTAGGTGCTCGACATGAGGATGACGTTTCCCTTCCCCCGCTTGCGGAACTCGGGCACCGCGCGCTGGACAGTGAAAAAATACCCCTTAATGTTCACCGCCATGGCCTTGTCCAGATCGGCCTCGGTCACCTCCATGAAGGGCTTGGTGGGGCGGAAGATGGCGGCGGCGAGGAGGATATCGAGGCCGCCGAAGGCCGAGACGGTTCCCGAGATTGCCCGCTCGATGCCGGAGACTTCCCCGCAATCGGCCACAATCCCCTTCATCCGGCCGCCCGCGCCCGCGATTTCCGCCTCGAGCGCCGAGAGTTTTTCCGCGTTCAGGTCCGCCACCGCGACGGCGGCGCCCTCCCGGGCGAAGAGGCGGGCCGTCTCCGCGCCGATCCCCTGCGCCCCGCCCGTGATCAGTGCCACTTTTCCCTCGAGTTCCATCACCCGCTCCTGTCGGAAGAAAAATTATTTTTTCGATGAAGTCAATTTTTTCGATGAAGTCAGATGCGCTTTCCCGTCCTTCACTTTGATCTGCGTCCCGAAGGGGGCGGAAAATTCGCGCATCTTCTCGACGATCCTGCGGCCCATGCCGCTTCCAGGGGAGAGCACCTACGGCGGCGCATGGATGCCGCACTTCGCCGGGATGAGGTAAACGTCCTCCAGCCCCTTTCGCGTCAGGTTTCCGCCGAACAAAAAGGTCTCCTGCGTCGCTTCGGTGAAAAAAGGCTCCTCGACATCGAAGATGAAATTGCCGGTGCTGTGGACGATGGGGCGCCCCTTGTAGAATTCCACCGCCGAGAGCACGTGCTGGTGCCCGCCGAAGACGGCGGCGGCGCCGGAATCAATCGCGGCATGGCCGATCTCGCGCTGAAAATCACGCACCGCGTGCGTCATGCTCACCCCCCAGTGCACGTAGACGAGAACAACGTCCGCCTGCCGCTTCAGCCGCCGGACCTCTCCCTTCATCCGCCGCAGATCCGCGGGGAGCGTCCGGGTGACGATACCGGGCGCGAGGCCGGGGTACTCATTGGTGTTGTGGGGAATCCGGTAGGCGGTCTCGACCCGAAGGGGGTTGACCCCCGGCTCCCTCGGCCCGGCGGCGGAGCCCTGCGGGAGCGTCGTGGAGTAGGCGAGCACCCCGATGCGAAGCCCCTTCCGCTCCATGATGAGGGGCAGGCGCGCCGCGGCGAGATTCTTCCCCGCCCCGACATAGGGCAGTCCATATTCGTCCAGGACATCGAGGGTTTCGAAGAAGGCGTCCTCGCCGAAATCGAGCATGTGGTTGTTGGCGATCACCGCGACATCAATTTCCGCCTCGACGAACCCCTCAGCCAGCTCGGGCACGCCGCGGTGGAAAAAGGGCTTCCCCTTCATCAGCTTGCCGCTGCGGGCGAGCGGGTGCTCCAGATTGACGAAGGAAAAATCCGCCTCCCGGAGAAGCGCCGCCGCTTTTCCGAAGAGCCCTCTCCCGTGCTTGCGGTCGGGCGCCACGTCGCCAGCGGTCAAAAAAGTGCAGGATTTCGGTTTCGCCAATGCCTGTCTCCCTTAAGTCAGCCGCCCCGGCGGGGGCAAATCAGCCGCCCCGGCGCGAGCGCCGCTTCCGGACATCAGGAAAGTTTCGGGCGGACCTCGCTCGCGAATGTCTCCATCGTGGCCAGGATGTTCTCGTGCGCCTGGGTAGACATGTCGAAAACCAGGTGATCCATCCCCGCATCAGCGTAGGCACCCATCGCATCCACCACCTCCTGGACGCCGCCTTTCAGCGCCACGATGCTCCGCGTGGGGAACGAGAGCACTTCTTTTGACACCCCTTCGATAAAGAGCTTGAGCCGCATCGAAAGAGCCGGCGCGCCCGTGCGTCCTTCCTCCTCCCAGAGCGCCAGCAGGGCCGCACGCTCTTTGGCGAAATCGGCCGGCGCGAGCGCCATGCCGTGCCCGCCGTCGCC
>JAQBZT010000247.1 GCA_027622355.1 bacterium
CTCCGGGGCGGGAGGCCTCTATTGGATCACATCAGAGATAAAATAGGGGAGGTTTTTAGAGGTGCCCATATATCTCAAGGGGAACGCCCATCTTCTTTTTGCCAAAATCGAATGCCTGGGAAAACTGGAACGTCTTCGTACCCGGCTGCCACGCCGCCATCCAGAGCGTGCCGCCAAACATGTTTGTGATGTAGGCGACCGGCGGGTTCGATTTCGGCATGAAGACCACCTCTACCGGCGCTTCGCGTGAAGGCGAGGTTTTCCCTGAAATTTTGTGCGTCGAGAGCACTTTGTTGGTGCTCGCCTGAATGACGGTCACCGTCTCGCCCGCATCACCCAGATCGGATGCCCGCACGGTTTCTGTCACAAGAATTCGATCGATGCCGTTGTGAATCGCGATGCCATGGGGATGCGGGCGGGGAAGCGGTATGACCGTCTTTATCCGATCGGTTTTTACATCCCCTACAACAACGTTGCCCGATCCCATACAAGTCAGATACCAGGTGGAGTTGTCACTCGAAAAAACGACATCCTCTCCAACCTTACAGGCCGGAACATCGACTTTCTTCAAGCGATACGGATTCCGCTTCATGTCAATTACGTAAATCAGGCTCTTTCCAAGAGAAGTGACATAGGCCTTGGTCATGGTCTTATCGTAAAAAATATGATGCGCCACGACGTCCGGGGGAAGCGGAATATCCACCAAAATCTTCCCAAATCCCGGAGAGTTCGGATCGACATCGATAATTGCGATTCCCTCTACGCGTTTTTGCGAACCACCGATTTTCATTTTTTTGAGTGCGGCCTTTGTTTTGCTCTCATAGTTCATCATGGCAAGAATTTCAGAGTACGCTGGAACAGTGGAAAAAATCACAAACACGCAAGAGAAAACAGTTATCAAAATTTTCATCTTGTCATCTCCTGCAACGAAGTTTACTCGTACGGATATCCGTCATGTACGAAAATTTAAGAATAAAATGAATTCAATTAGATTCCATTACTTTCGAAGAAAAGTCAATTTTTAACGGGCCTGCCGTGAAATCTGCTGACCCCCTTTTGCGGTATAGAAACCAGAGAAAAGGAACGCATATTCTGATTGGGCAAAGCCCACCGGAAATCCAAGGCCCCGGGGGGGTGTTTTCACTAATCGAAGACGACGGCGGCCCGGCCGGTGATCTTGTTGGCCTGAATCTGCTGGAAGGCCTCCTCGGTCTGCTCCAGCGAAAACGTCTCGGTGACGATCGGCTTGATCTTCCCCTGCCGGATGAGTTCGACCGATTGGCGAAGCTCAAGCATCGAGCAGTACCGCGAGCCGTGGATCTCCTGCCCCTTGGCCAGAAGCTGGAGCGGATCGACCATGAAATTCGGGGATTTCCCGTCGAAGGCCTCGGGCGGGCGCACCCCGACGATCACCAGCTTTCCGCCCCGGCCGAGGGTCGCGATTCCGGCTTCCAAAGTTTCTTTTGCGCCCACATAGTCAATGTAGGCGTCAACGCCCTTGCCGTCCGTCAGCGCGTGAATCTCCTCCACCAGATCCGTCTCCTGCGGATTCACCGTGGCGAAGGCCCCGAGTGCGGAAACCGTCTCCAGCTTCTTGTTGGAGATGTCCACGCCGATGACATGCCCGCCGCACAGCTGCGCCATCTGCACCGCGTGGATCGCCACCCCGCCGCCCGCGCCGACGATGGCCACCACATCGCCCGGCTTGATCTGCGCCTCGGCCACGCAGTTGTGATACGGGGTGCAGATGGCGTCCGCCGCCACGCAGGCATCGAGGGCGCTCACCCCGTCAGGAATCTTGCACAGGTTCAGGGCGGGCAGGCTCATGTATTCGGCATAGCCCCCGTCACGCACCAGCCCGACGTAGCCCTTAAAGTCGGGACAAAGGGTCTCGCGCCCGCTCCGGCAGAAGTTGCAGGTGTGACACGTCAGATAAAAGTGGCAGGTCACCAGATCGCCCGGTGCGACGTTTTCGACCTCGGAGCCCACCTCGACCACCTCGCCCGCGATCTCGTGGCCCATGATGCGCGGATACTTGTCGATCAGGCCGGGCGACTTCCGCATGATGGCGAGCGTCAGGCCGACGCCGGTGGCCTTGAGCTTGATCAGCGCATCGTTCGGCCCCGCCTTCGGCACCGGCACCTCTTCGAGCCGGAAGGAACCGCCCAGTTCGTGGATTCGCATCGCTTTCATGGTCTCAGGCATCGCTCGGATCTCCGGATGAAACGGGAAAAAGAATGAATGGCATGTCGCCATCATAGCACCCGGCCCACGCCAGCGGGGAGCCGGGGGGGCTAAAACACCGAGGCCCGCCCGTCCAGATAGGCCCGCGCCGCCCTGAGGCGGAGCACCTGGTTCGTGCCGTCCGAGTGCAGAAAAGAGGCCGCATCGCGCAGATACTTCTCCATCATTTTCTCCCGCTCGGTGCCCGCGCCGCCGACAATCTCCAGCCCCCGCCGGGCGCACTCGAGCGCCGCCTCCGAGGCCAGGATCTTGCACTTCCACCCCAGCGTGAAGTCGTAGGGCTTTTGGTGATCGACCGACCAGGCGGAGCGCCAGATGAGGGTGCGCGCGGCTTCCAGCCCGAGCGCCATGTCGGCGAGCACCATCTCGACGCCCTGGCCGCCGGCCCCGCCATCCCGCATCCTTTCGCGGGAAAATTCCAGGGCGCTCTCGAGGGCGGCCCGGCCCACCCCGAGCACGGTCGCCGCCGCCTCGGGCTTGCCCATGGCGAGCAGATTTCCGCGAATCTCGAACATGTCGCCCTCGCCGAGAATCAGGTGATTTTCGGGAACTTCCACGTTGTCGAAGATCAGCTCGGCGTTCATCGAGAGGCGCTGGCCCATCTTGTCGTGGACCCTTCCGATCGAAAAACCGGGCCGATCGCGCGGCACCAGAAAGCCGGAGAGGCCCTCGCGCAGGTTTTTTGTCATGTCGGTGCGGGCGGCCACGACATAGAGGGAGGCGACGGGCCCGTTGCTGATGAAGTGCTTCCTGCCGTTGATCACCCACTGGCCGCCCTTTTTCTCGGCCTTCGTGTAGAGGGCGATCGAAGGATCGTCGTAGAGGCCCTGGTGATCACTCCCGGCGCCGGGCTCGCTCATGGCGATCGCCACGAGAAACCGCGGGTCCTCGCAGAGACGGCGGAGCCAAAGCTCGCGCAGGCCGGGCGCCACCTTCTCAAGGATGTGAGAGAGCTTCCAGGTCTGATCGAGGTTGACGGCAAAGCCCAGATCGCCGGCGGCCAGCTCCTCGCCCACGAGGCAGAGCGTGAGGACATCTGCCCCGGCCCCGCCGTATTCCCTGGGATAGGGAAGCTGGCGCAGGCCGAGGGCGCTCGCCCGCTCGGTCAGCGCCCAGGGCATGCGCGCCTCCCAGTCCGGGATTTTCTCCATCTCCAGGGCCACGGGCGCCAGCTCTTCTTTCGCGAAGGCGCGGGCGATCCCCTGGTATTTGCGCTGCTCCTCATTCAGCGAAAAGTCCATCTTCTCCCCCACCGTGGCGGAATTGCCGCAACCAAGCGACCGGCCCGCCTCGCACGGCCGCAAAGAGGGCGAGAGGCTTTTTCTCCTGTTCCTTCAGGATATAATCCCCAGGCTGTGAATACGAGCATTCTTCCACTTTTTTCGCCGGATCTGAAATGGATATTTTTGTTCTAAACGGGATCGTCAAAGAGCTGAACGATGCGCTGGCGGGAGAGCGGCTCCAGAAAATCGGCCAGCCCGACCCGCTTTCGGCCATTTTCGCCTTCGGCCGGGGCGGCCGCCGGAATCTCCTCATCAGCGCGGATCCGGCGCTGCCCCGGATGCACCTCGTGGAGGATCCCCCCCCGAATCTCGCCACGCCCCCCTCTTTCTGCCGCAGCCTCCGCAAGCACCTCGCCGGAGCGCGCCTCGAGCGCCTCGAAATCCGGGGGTGGGAGCGGGTCGTCCAGCTCACCTTCGAGCGCGCGGGAGAGCGCGGCCCCGAGGTGTTCGCCCTCATGGCGGAGCTGATGGGCAGATGGAGCAATCTCATCCTCGTCGAGGGCGCGACGGGAAAAATCCTGGACGCGGTGAAAATGGTGCCGGAGGAGCGGACGCGGAAAAGACCCGTCCAGCGCGGGTCGGACTACCGGATGCCGCCCGGGCAGGCCAAACCCGACCCGGACGCGGCCGCCGAGGCCGACATCCGCCGGATGTGGGATGCGGCGGGCGGAAGCGGCGCCCCCCTCAAGGATCGGGTGCGCGCCCTGGTGGACAGCATCAGCGGGCTCAGCCCCCAGAACGCGGAAGCCCTCCTCCGGCAAGGCGAAAGCCCCCCGGAAATCTGGGGGGCGCTCTGCGCGATGCGCGATGCGCTTCACCGGGGAGCGCTCTCGCCTTTCCTCCTGCTCGATGAGAACGGCGAGCCCGCCGGACTCTCGGCGCATCCGCCGGAGAGGGCGCCGGCGG
>JAQBZT010000248.1 GCA_027622355.1 bacterium
TGCCCGAGGGCGCGTCGATCTTCTGGTTGTGGTGCGCCTCGAGCACTTCGACGTCATAGTCCTCGCCCAGAAGGCGGGCCGCCTCCTCGATCAGGCGAAACGTCACGTTCACCCCCACGCTCATGTTCGGCGCGAACACGCAGGCGAGCTTTCCCCCCAGCGCGTCCAGCTCGGCCCGCTCCTTCTCCGAAAATCCGGTCGTGCCGATGACGGCGGCCATTCCCTTTTCCGCCGCCAGGCGGGCATGGGCCAGGCTGGCCGCCGGGATGGCGAAGGAGATGATGACATCGCCCGCCAGTGTCTCCGGGTCGGCCGTGAGCGGCACCCCGGCGGGGGCCGCGCCCGCGTTCTGGCCCGCATCCGTGCCCAGGGCGGAGTGGCCCGCCCGCTCCAGCGCCCCGGTGAGGGTCATGTTTTCCGCCGCCGCAATCTGATGAATGATCCGGCAGCCCATCCGGCCGGCCGCCCCTGCCACCACAACCCGAGTCGCCACGGTTTCACCTCATTTTTGGGGAATATCTCAGCCCAATCTGGCCGGAATCCGCAAAATCCCTTATGTTGGTCGCCATTATACGCCCCATCCCCCCGGGCATGGAACCCGAAGGCGTCTGATATCAATGAGGACGCAGGGATTCTCGCCTCTCCCGGGTCTTGGAGCCAGGGGAGCGGACGGCCCCGCCCATCGGCGGATTCGCCCGGCCCCCCAAAAGGGAGAGTACACTTGGATTCCGCTCCATCGGCCCAGGACGAATCGCGCTGGATCGACCAATGCCTCACGGGCGATCCGGATGCCTTCGAGCCGCTCATCCGGCACACGGCCAGCCGCATCCGGGGCCTGGTCTGGGGGATGCTGGGAGAGCGCCGGGAGGATACCGAGGATGTGGTGCAGGAAATCTTTCTCAAGGCCTACATGGCCCTCCCCCGCTTCCGCCGCGAATCGCGCTTTTCGACCTGGGTCCACCGCATCGCGGTCAACCATTGCCGGGACATCGCGCGCCGCGCACCGCCGCCGCCTGCCGAGCTGGACGAAAGCACCCTGGCCAATCTGCCGGCGCCCGAGCCCGACGAGAAGCCGGAAGAGGACAACCTTGACGCGGAAAAAGCAGTGGCGGAGCTGTCCCGCCTCCTGGATCGGATGAAGGAAGACCACCGGAGAATACTGGTCATGCGGGAGATTGAAGATCTGAGCTACGAGGAAATCGGCGAAATTCTGGGCATCGCCCCCGGCACCGTACGCTCGCGCCTGAGCCGGGCACGGGCGGCCTTGATCCGGGCCGCGGAAAAATTGGAGAATTCTTCTCAATGACTCTTTGGGAACGCTGGAAAAAAAGCCAGGCCTCGGCCGCACGGTGGGACCATCCCGCCCCAGGAGACGCGCGCATCCTCAACCTGAAGCGCCTCCTCCGCGCGGCGCCGCGGGAAAATGGCCGTGCGGACGATCTTCTCTGGCAGCGCATCCGCCGCCAGCTGAAACCGTTCGGGTTCGAAGCGCCGGCACCCCCTCCCCTGTTCACCGCGCTCGCATCCATGGGCCCCCGGTTCGCCGTGGCGGCTGCCGCCGTCCTCATGCTCTCGCTCGGGCTCTACGCCCTCCCGGAGCAAAAACCCGACATTCAGCCCCCAACCCAGGTGGCATCGCTCGAAAACGCCTCTCCCCTCTCCAATGAACCGTTCGAAATCCAGAGCGGGGATGAGCTTTTGCAATATATCGCCTACGGCACGAACCGCTGATCGCGCCTGCGGAGGAGCCTCATGGATTTCTGGAACCAGACCGAGGGAGCAAAGAAGAAGGCGTCCCTGATCCTACTGGCCATCCTGATCGCCGGCATCGTGGGCGGGTATTTCGCCGGCAGGTGGCACGGCCAGCGGATCGCCTTTGCGTTCGCCTCCCGGCAATGGGGCGGAGCCCAGGGGCGCGTGCACTTCATGGAGCGCCTCCAGCAGGATTTGAGTCTCCGTGCGGACCAGCGGGAGAAGATGGGAACCTCGCTGCGTCTATACCACCAGAGGATGATGACGCTGCGGAATCAGTACCGGCCCCAGATTGACGGCCTGATTCAGGAAGCCACGCAGGAGCTTCGGGGCTTCCTGGACGAAGCACAGCGGGAAAAGTTCGACGTCATGGTCCAGCACCACCGCGAGCGGCGCCACCAGCGCGGCATGCGCCGGATGCACCGCTTCGAGGAACGCCTCCGCACCTTCAAGGGCGAGGCGGAAAAATGAACCGGGTTCCAGTTCAGGCCCTCCCGGATCTGCCGCCAGTATGAAAGGGAAGGAAAATGAAAAAAGCTTACGTATTTGCCATCGCCGCAGCCCTATTGCTGGGCACCACCGGCATCTCCGCCGCACACGAAGCGTCTGGCCCGGGCAACCGGGGAGGCTACGGGCACATGATGGGAGGCATGGGGGACCATTCCGGATTCGGGCAGCACGGCTACCGCTTCGGGCGAGGAGAGGGCTTCGCGACACGTCCCCTCGTCTCGCTCTCCCTCTCTTTTCGGGAGGAACTGAAGCTGACGGACGCCCAGGTCGAAAAGCTGAAAGCCCTCGGCGATAATTTCGCCCAGCGGGCCATCCGCGATCAGGCCGAGATCCAAACCCTGCGGATTGATCTGCGGCGCGCGCTCGATGCGGAGAACGTGAATTTCACCACGGTCGAGAAAATCGCCCGTTCCATATCCAGCAAGCGGACCGACTTGAAACTGGCGCGCCTGCGGACCATCGAGCAGGGCCGGAAGCTGCTCACCGCTGATCAGCAGAAACAGCTCCGCACCCTTCTCGCCAGCACATGGCGCGGCGGCCGCGGATTCGGACGGCGCGGCGGCCCCGGCTACGGCATGGGTCCTGGCTACGGCATGGGTCCCGGCCAAGGCATGGGCCCCGGTCAGGGAATGCAGCCAGGACAGGGAATGCAGCCGGGCCAGGGAATGGGTCCCGGACAGGGCCGGTAGTCTCTGCACCGCCACCGGTCTTCGGATAAAAAAAAGGGCTTCCTCCTCGGAGGGAGCCCTTTTCTGTTTGGCTTTTCTGTCCAAAACACACTCAGCTGAAGGCTTCGCCCGTCATCTCCCCCTGGTAGACGAGGCGGGTATCTCCCTCCATGTAGACATCGGCCACCCCATCTCCCGCGCCGGAGAAATGGATCGTCAGCGTCTCGCCCCCTGCACGAGAACATCCACCGGCGCCGAAACCCGCCCGCGCGAGGCCGCCAGGATCGCCGCCGCCACCGCGCCCGTCCCGCAGGCCAGCGTCTCACCCTCCACCCCGCGCTCGTAGGTGCGGAGGCGGATCGACTTCGGCCCCGTCACCTGGCAGAAATTCGCGTTCGCCCCCGCGGGCGCAAATGTTTCATGGTAGCGGATCTGCCGGCCCACCTCGCAGACCTCCACCTGCTCCACATTGTCCACGAACTGCACCGCGTGCGGAACGCCCGTGTTCAGATAATCAATGGCGACGTCGGGCCCGCCATCGAGAGCGAGCGCAACGCCCGCGCGGTAGCCGAAGGGCTGCGTCATGCGCAGCTTCACGCGGCTTCCCTCGATGGTTCCATCAATGACCCCGGCGATGGTCTCGAAGGAGACCGGGCTGTTGCCGATGCCCTTTTCGCGGGCGAAGCGGACGGCGCAGCGGCCGCCGTTGCCGCACATCTCGGCCTCGGACCCATCCGCGTTGAAAAAGCGCCACTTGAAGTCCGCCACATCGCTCGGCTCGATGAACATCACTCCGTCGGCCCCGACGGAGAGCCCCCGGCGGCAGACCTTCCGGACGAAATCGATCATCTTGTCCGCATCGTAGGCGCCATCGCGGTTGTCGATGAAGATGAAGTCGTTTCCGCTGCCGCTGAGTTTCGTGAACAGGATCGGACGGTTCATTTCCCGCCGCCTCCGCTGGCGATAAATTCCGGAATATGCTCGCCTCGGATCAGATCCGCATACGTTTCGCGCTCCCGGATGATGAAATACTCATCCTCCCGGACCAGCACCTCGGGAGGCCGGGGGCGCGAGTTGTAGTTCGAGGCCATGGCGAAGCCGTACGCCCCCGAGCTCATGATCGCCACCAGGTCGCCCCGCCGGTATTCGGGCAACTCCCGATCCTTGGCGAGATAATCGCCGCTCTCGCAGATGGGCCCCACCAGATCGGTCAGGCGCCGGGGGCGGCCGGCGGCCTCCTCCGCCACCGGCATCACCTCCTGATAGGCCTGATAGAGGCTGGGCCGGATCAAATCGTTCATGCCCGCATCAATGATGACAAAGCGCTTCTCGTCGTTCTCCTTGCCGTAAAGGACGCGGGCAACCAGGATGCCGGCGTTGCCGACGATCACCCGGCCGGGCTCGAAAACGAGGGTGCAGCCCAAATCCTTCAGCTGGGGCAGAATCGCCGCCGCATATTCCTTCGGCTCGGGCGGCGTTTCCTG
>JAQBZT010000249.1 GCA_027622355.1 bacterium
CCTCGTATGCCCCCATCCGCCAGACGATTTCGATGTGGTTCCAAGCCATATAGGCGCCGAGGATAAAGGTGGCGGCGATCAAGGCAACGTCGATGACCAGCCCCAATCCTCTTCCCCACCCACCAGAGGCACGGGAGGTGGGGAAGAGGATAAAGATCAGGGTGAAGCCGAAGGCCATGTGAATGGGTCTCTGCTGCAGGAGTGGCAGAACTCCGAAATAGCTTGTGGCGAGCTGAAAGACCGACCAAGCCACCGCAACCACGGAAGCGAAAATCCAGGCCAGTCGAGAAACCTGATCCGCCCGCACCTCTCCATCGTCCGGCACCACCCCTTGGCCCATGCCTCAGTCCTTTCCTGTCTCTAAGTTATCTAATTCCAACTACTTCAGCACGCCCACTTCCTTCAGGTATCGCTCAGCACCCGGGTGAATCGGAACGACGAAGAGCTTTTTCTCGTAATAACGCTTGGTCTGCTCCAGCGAGATCATGGCGGCCGCCGGGTGAATTTTCTTCAAAGCATCGTGGTTGGCGTATAGCGTCTTGACCACCTTGTAAATTAGATCCGCAGAGGTGTCCTTATGGGTGACCACGAGACCGTGACGACCCGCAACAGGAATCGCTTGGTTCTGTCCCGGATAGGTGTTTGCCTTTAACATGACGGACCGCCAAACCGGGAAGTGGGTTTCGAAATAATTGATCGCCTTCTGATTTTCGAATCCGACAATTCTTCCTCCCATAGTGGTCATAAATTCCATCACTGTCCGGTTGATCCGATGAACGACCATGTAACCCGCGTGGATGGACTTATCCTTCAGGGCGTTCCCCTGCGCGGTATAGGAAAGAAATCGAGTTGTGTAGTCGCTGGGGTTGAGCCCATGGGACTTAAGGACTGACTGCAGGGCCAACAGGCCAGCCGGAGAGGGAACACCTATCTTCTTTCCTTTCAGATCGGTCGCCTTCGTGATATTCGAGTCTTTGCGGACCAAAAAGGCGTCGCCGATGTCAATGAAAGCCATGACGGAACGCAGATTGCCTAGCTTCTGCTTGAACTCCCTTTGGCCGTTCCACGCCCGGGCCGCCGTATCCAGCAGACCCGACCCAATGGTCAACTCACCTGAGTTCACCAGCCGAAGCGCGTGGGCGGAGCCGGAGGTCGTTTCGACCGCGGGTCTGATATCACCCGACTTGTCCTCCAGCACCTTCGCCATGGCCGCCATCACTTGATAGTAGGTTCCCCCCGGCGCGCCGCCTCCCAGCGTGATCCGTGTCGCCGCCTGGGCCCATTGGCCAAAAAACAACACCAGGCTCATCACAGCTACCACCAACCCCATCTTTCTGCTTCGCATGTCATTCCTCCTTTTCCACCAAGTGACAACTCGCGGAGTGCCATGAGTGATTACTGCGAAGGAGACCGATTCCTCCGCATCTCATGAACACCCTCCTTCTCCTCCATACCTCGTTTCCCGTCGCATACCCTTAAATGTTTTCGGAAATTCCACGCGCTACGCGCGGCTACGAGCGGCACGGTTACCGATCAACTCCAAGACAGCATTCAGTGTCGGCGCAGACATCTGCAGTGGGGGAAGCCCACGGGCCGTCGTGGCGGGATCCTTGATCCCCGCCGATGTGAGAATCGCCACCACGCCGTTCGCCCAGCCCGCTCGGCCTTCTTTCACCAAACGCTCCAGGGCGGCCAGGGCAATGACGCTCGAAGCTTCTCCATAAAGACCCTCCTCTCGCGCGAGGGTATGTTGCATCGCAAGAATCTCTTCTTCCCCTACCTGTACCGCGGTCCCGCCGGATTCAAGCAGGGCGGCGTATCCCTGGTAGGTGCTCCGCGAAGTAATGAGGTTGAAAGCAGCGGACTGGCTGACCTCACTCTCCCCCTCCCAAGGGTTCCCCTTTTCCAGAGAACGGCTCAGCCAGCCCGAAACCTCCGCCGCCACCATCTGGGGGCAGCGGTCTGTAAGTCCAAGTGTTTGAAGTTCCTTGAATCCTTTCCAGATTCCGTAGAGGCCATCTCCGTAACAGGTGGGTACGATCACCGCGCCGGGAACCTGACGCCCCCTCTGTTCCCAAATTTCATAGGCAATAGTCTTGTAGCCCTCGACCCCGTAGAAATTGCTCCCAATGGGTGGAGAAATGTAATTACTGATTGGAAACCAGCTTTCCCGTTCCACCCCTTCCCTCAAGACCACCCACCGATCGGCGGGTTTGGGAAGGGCGACGATATGAGCGCCCGTAACCTGTATCGCTACACGTAACGGCTCTGGAATTGACGCCAAGGTGAGCACCACGCAGGAGAGCCCGGCCGCGGCTGCGTAAGCGGCGAGTGAGGAACCCTGGTTGCCGGTCGATGAGACGGCAACGGTTCTCGCTCCTGATGCTCTTGCCTTCGCTACAGCGACGGCACAGAACCTGTCCTTGAACGATCCGGTGGGGTTGCGCGATTCGTCCTTGATCCAAAGGTCCTCACAGCCCAGAGCGGTCCCGATGCGCCTGGCGGGCAACAAGGGCGTCCCTCCTTCCCCCAGTGTCACCGCGCATTCCGCTTCCACGGGCAAGAGCGGGTGGTACCTCCAGATCGAATTTCCCTTTCCTGGATCGGGCTCTGAGATCGCCTTGCTTGAAATTCCGTCGTAATCGTAGGTGAGCGTCAGGTTCGAACGGGAATGGTCCGTCGCGCAATTCGGGCATCCCTCGAACCAAATATCCGATGGATGGGATGCCGCGCAACGAATGCAAACCGATCCCGAAGGTTTCCCCATCTCCGGTAATCTCCCCCTGCACGACGAAAAGCGAAGAGTCAGGACGTTCCAATCTGTGTCGTTTCCCAGCAGGCCGCAATCTCGCGAATGCCGTTGATCGCCTCGGCCGAGGTCATCAGCTCCCAAAGCTCTTGCCCGCCCAGGGGGCTATCGCCCGCGTTCAGGCAACCTCGCACTTCGGATGGACCCTTCAACGATATCATCTCACTGCTTTCCTCAAATTATGCGCCTTTCGATTTGCGGGCTGAGTAATTCACCATCAAATCCCGGATCAACTCGAAATTTTCAACCGGCTCGATCACCAGTTCTTCGGCGTCCTCGGGCACCTTCTCGAGACAGGTCAACCGGGAACGGCCGTTTATCTTAGCGAAGCAGGTGTTGCACATTGTGTCCCTGCAAAGGTAACGGCGGAAATCGAGTGACGGGTCGACGAAGGTGCAGATGTACTCAAGCACGTCAAGGACGCGAAGCTTTCCTTCTCTCTCAACCTCGTACACGTCGAACCGAGGCTTCTCGTCCTTAGTAGGATCAAATCGAAAGATCCGCACTTTTAACATGAAGCGACGATTCTCCTGGTTTGAGGAATTTTAATTCGACCGGAACAGTGGAAAACTCGGGCCCCTCCCCCTTGGTACGGACAATAACGTTCTTCAGCCACTCGGGATCGGTCTCAGGAAAGTCCGTTCGGTAATGGGCGCCGCGCGACTCCGTCCGTATCAGGCAGGAATTGACGACGAGCTCCCCCAGCTGAACTATCATCTCGGTCTCAATCGTCCGGGCCAAGGCAAATTTCCCAGACACCCCGGCGCCGGACCGCATCCGGGGTATAAGGGCCTTCAACTCTTGAATCTCTTGGGCGGCCTCGCCCAGCCCCTCACCGGTCCGGATGATCCCGGCCTTCTCATAGAGCAGCTCCCGGACGCGCATGCAAATCTCCGAGAAGGGAATCTCGTCCTCTTCGCCGCGGGAAACATAGCCCAGGACCTTCTCCTCAGCCTTCCGGATCTGCTCTTCATCGAGAGGCCGAAGGGGCCTCCCCTCAGAAGCAGCTTTTTCCCCTGCGATTTCGCCGAACACCATGCACTCGGGAAGGGCATTGCCCGCGAGCCGGTTTGCCCCGTGGATGCCCCCCGTCACCTCCCCCGCGGCATAAAGACCCGGAACGCTAGTCCGCGCCCCCGTATCGATACGGACCCCGCCGAGCGTATAGTGGTATGTGGGCGCAACCTCGAAACGGTCGGTTTTGATTCCGAATTTTTCCTTCCATACGTAGGTTCGGGGCCGGTCCTTTTTGAATTCGTCGAAGCCCGGAATGTCTGTCGTGTCGGCCCAGACACCCCCGTGCTCGGTTCCCCGTCCCTCGGCGATCTCAAGGAAAATCTTTCGGGAGAGGATGTCCCGGGAGACGTCTTCACATTCTTCGGGAAAGTCTCGGGCCATGAACCGTTCGCCGTGGTTGTTGTAGAGCTTCATTCCCATCTTCCACAACTGGCTGCTCGTGACGATGACCCCGCGGAGCGAGGAAGGATATACGAACGCAGTCGGAAAAAACTGATGAAGCTCCATATCGATGAGCTCGGCACCGACATCGTAGGCCATCGCCAGGCCATCTCCGCAGGCACCGGCCTCCATGTCGGTCACGCTG
>JAQBZT010000250.1 GCA_027622355.1 bacterium
TTGGGGGAAGACGCGATCTGGCGCTTCGGGGCTTCGCTTTATCTGGCCATCGGCGAGGAGGCGCGCGGCGCCTGGCGGGGTCTGCTGCAGAACCATCTGGAGCGGGAATTCGGCAGCGAAGAGGACCGCATCAAGCTGTTCATCCTCCAGGGCTTCAACGGAAAAGAAAAAGGCTGACCCGCCGCTTACGCCCGGACGCGCGAGATGGCGATGACCCCCACCAGGCGCGATGCGGCCATGACCGTGAACACCCAGAACCAGCCGTTCGGAACCGACAGCGAAAGCCATCCGAAAAACCACGCCTGCAGCGCCCCGTAGATGTAGCCGTGCGCATCGAGAACCCCCGATGCCGTCCCGGCGAGCTGCCTTCCGGCCAGGTCCACGGCGAGCGCCTGGATGGTGGTCATGTTCACCGTGAAACCCCCGAGAACGAGAAAGAGGACGGCCAGGTAGATTTGGTCCGCCGGGCTGAAGGCGATGCCCATCAGCATCGCCGCGCTCAGAAGGCTGGAGATGATGATCACGGTGGATCGGTTGCTCTTGAAAAAACGATCCGAGATCACCCCGCCGCAGATGGGGCCGAACATGTAGCCGATCGGGTAGGCGAGGGTGAAGAGGGCCATCTGCTTGATGTTGAAGCCGCCGGCCTGGACGTAGTAGAGCGGCGCCCAGGAGACGATGCCGTAGCGCACCACGTTGTCGAGCCCCTTCACATGGCAGGCGAGGAAAAACCGCCAGTTGGAGAGAAGATGAACGTAGGCCCGCAGGCCATGGGTTTGCCCCACGGCGCTGGACTCCGCATTTTTGGAAACCTCGTCCGACTCGATGTACTCGGGGAGGCCGACATCGCGGGGCCTGTCCCGGACGACGAAGTAGAAAACAATTCCCAGAAGGGCGATCAGCATCGGGGGGTAGCGCAGGGCCGCGCGCCATCCCCAGGCGGCGGCCACCCAGGGGGTGACCAGCCAGACCACCAGCAGCGAGAGGCCGGCCGAAGTTCCGGCGAAGCCCATCGCACGGCCCCGGTCCCGGCGGGGCCACCACTGGGCGATCAGCGCGATGCCCGGCGGCCAGGTGGCCGCGTTGACGAACCCGACGATGCCCCAGGGGATGGCCAGCCCCGCGATGGAGTTTCCGTAGCTGGCGATGAAGTTGAACACGCCCGTTGCGATGGCCCCGATCATGAGGACGCGCCGGAGGCCGAAGCGCTCGGCGAGCCGCCCGTGGACGAGGTCTCCGAAGGCGAATCCCCAGAACATCCAGGAGTTGATCCAGCCGGTGTCGGCGCGCGTGATTCCCAGGTCGGCGATGATCTCCGACTGGATGAGGCTGAAGTTGAACCGGCCCATGTAGTTGATGGAGTAAAAGGCGCAGTAGGCCAGCAGAATTCGCCATTTCCAGCGGTGATAGGCGGGCGGCAGGTCGTGGTATTCCACCTGCCGGACTTCGGGGGCGTGGCTCATGCAGAGCGCCCGAGCGGGCAACAGTCCTTCACCGGTACTCTCCCTTCGGCCGCTATTTCAGGGCATCCTCGACGCCGGCCGGTGTGGAGTAGCCTTCATCGACGATGTTCACAAAATACCCTTCCACGGCCCGCATGAGCAAATTCTTCGTCATCTCCGGCTTTATTTCCTCGAACTTCGCCAGGTCGGCCAGATGGTCGAGCAGATCGCGCGGGTGGCAGCCGTTGAAGGGGAGGCCTCGCGGTTTGTAGACCTCCTCGATGAGGCTTTTGAAGACCTCCGGCTGGAACGCAATATCCTTGCCTTTGCACACGAGTTCGAACGTTCTCTGGAATGCATCCTGGGTCAGCGGGCCGATGTAGATCTTGTGATGCAGCCGGCGCAGGAAGGCTTCGTCCAGCAGATCGGTCGGGTTGATGTTCGTGCTGAAGATGACGAGCTGATCGAAGGGCACCTGTATCTTGTGCCCGGTTTGCAGGGTGAGGTAGTCGGTCCGGTTCTCCAGGGGGATGATCCAGCGGTTCAGCAGGTTGCGCGGGCGGACGAGCTGTCTGCCGAAGTCATCGAGAATGAACATGCCGTTGTTCGACTTGACGTGGGGCGGCGCCTCGTAGGTGTTCGAGTTGGGATCCATGTGGAGTTCCATCGTCTCCAGGGTGAGTTCGCCGCCGACAATGACGGCGGGCCGCCTGCAGCGCGTCCAGCGGGTGTCCTCGGGCTGATCGCCCTCCGCCTTGTGGATGGAAGGGTCGTGCATCCGCATGACGAAGCCGTCGAATTCCACCGCCCGGGGGACGGCGACCGTCCCCGAGAGCAGGGTGGAGATGGCCAGCGCGAGGGAGGACTTCCCGTTTCCCGGCGGCCCGTAGAGGAAAATGGTCCGCCCCGAGTTGATGGCCGGGCCGAGGGGGGCGATCACCTTTTCGTTGACCACCAAATGGGCGAGCGCCTTGTGGAGGCTCTCCGCATTGACCTGAACGTTGAGCACGGATTGTTTCGTGACCATTTTGCGGTAGGCGCCGATGGGCACCGGCACGGGGCCGATGTAGCCGCTCTGTTGCAGATACTCGCGGGCCCGCCCGCGCCCCTCGCTCACCATCCCGTAGCGCCGCGAGGTGGCGGCGAAGCCCGAGGCCGAGAGCGCCTCGATGCACTTGAGATTTTTCCACTCCTCGATCAGGTCGCCCGTTATCTTGATGGGCAGGCAAAGCTGCTCGGCCGCTTCGGTGACGGTGAAGGTATCGAGGAAATACAGCGTCCGGAGCACATGCGGCATCAGGAAGTCCTTGCGGATGCCGAGGTCCTCGAGCCTGCGCGGCGCCTTCAGGCTGAGGGGATCGTAGGGTTCATCGGAAGCCGGCGCTTCCGCGGCGGGCGCACCCGCGGATGCCTCCTCCTCTGCGGATTCTTTTTTCAGGAGGCTCGGCGCCTTGGGTGGATCGGGTGGCGCCGCTTCCTCCGGCGGGACGGGTCCGGATTCTTTTTCGGGCACTTCGCCGAAATCCTTCAGCCGATCGCGGATGCTCATCAGCCCTCTCCTTTTCGGAACCGCCCGGGAAGCGTGCGGTCTACGGCTGGAACTCCAGCAGATGGTAGTTCTTTTTCCCTTTTCGAAGAAGAACGTAGCGGCCGAAGAGAAGATCTTCCTTCGAGAGGGAAGCGCTCTCGCCGTCCGCCCGAACGTTGTTGACATAGATGCCGCCCCCGCCCAAGTCCTTTCGGGCCATGGATTTCGAGCGGCAGAGCTTCGTCTCGACCAGCACATCCGAGAGGGGAAGGGGGAGGGGCGCCGTGGATGCCGTTCGCGGCATCTCGCCCGCGGCGGCCAGAAGGGCGGGCTCCTCGATGCCCGAGAGGGCGCCGCCGAAGAGAATCTCCGAGGCGCCCGCGGCGCTCTTTGCCGCCGCCGCCCCGTGCGCCAGCGCCGTCATCTCGCGGGCGAGGCGCTTCTGGCCCTCGCGCTTTTCGGGCGCGGCGAGGTGATCCTTCTCGATCTCATTGATTTCATCGATCGGGAGAAAGGTGAAGTAGCGCAGGAACCTTCCCGCGTCCCGGTCGTCGGTCTGGATCCAGTACTGGTAGAAGCGGTAGGGGCTCGTCCGCCCGGCGTCGAGCCAGAGGCTGCCCTCTTCGGTCTTGCCGAACTTCCGCCCGTCCGCCGTCGTGATGAGCGGAAAAGTGAGGCCGAAGGCCTCCTTCCCGCGAACGCGGCGGATGAGCTCGATGCCCGCGGTGATGTTGCCCCACTGATCGGAGCCCCCGACCTGGAGGGTGCATCCCTCCCTGTCGTGCAAGTAGAGAAAGTCGTAGGCCTGGAGCACCATGTAGCTGAACTCGGTGTAGGAGATCCCCGCCTCGGAGATGCGCGCCTTCACCGACTCCTTCGCCAGCATGTAGCCGACGGAAAAATGCTTGCCGACATCGCGCAGAAAATCCACGAAATTCATCTTGCCGAGCCAGTCGGCGTTGTCGAGAAGGCGCGCGCCGGATTTTCCGCCGCCGAAATCGAGAAAGCGGGCGAGCTGCGCCTCGATGCCCGCGAGATTCCGCGCCAGCGCGGCGTCATCGAGCAGGTTCCGCTCCTCGGATTTCCCCGAAGGGTCGCCGATCATCCCTGTCGCTCCGCCGACGACGACCAAAGGGCGGTGCCCGGCCCGCTGGAGGCGCATCAGCCCCACGATGGGGACGAGGTTGCCCACGTGCAGGCTCTCGGCCGTCGGGTCGAAGCCGCAGTAGGCGGTCAGCCCGCCCTTGTTGAGGGCCGCCGCCGCCGCCGGGCTCCCGGTCCAGTCGTGGACCAGGCCGCGGGATTTCAGATCATCGAGAAAGTTCATGCGCCTGCCGCCGGGCCAAAGAGAATTCGGGACAATTTGTCTTCAATATAGCAGGGGCGGATAAAGCGCCCAAGGGGGATCAGGGGCCACATAATCCCCCCCCCAC
>JAQBZT010000251.1 GCA_027622355.1 bacterium
TCTCCACCCCGGCGGGCCCTACACCTTCGAGGGCGAGGACAAGACCTATCCCGACATCCGCCTGATCTACTGGTGTGGAGGCAACCCCTTTCACCACCACCAGGACATCAACCGCCTGATCCGGGCCTGGCGCCGCCCCGACACCATCATCGTCCATGAACCCTGGTGGACCTCGACCGCACGGTTTTCCGATATCGTTCTCCCCGCCACGACAACGATGGAGCGGAACGACATCGGCGCCAGCTCGCGCGATCGCTTCATCCTCGCCATGGAGAAGATCGCGGAGCCGCAGGGAGAATCGCAGAACGACTACGACATTTTTTCCGGCCTGGCCGAGCGGATGGGAACGCGCGAGGCATTCACCGAAGGCCGGGATGAAACGGAATGGCTCCGGCATTTGTATGAAGATGCCCGAGAGCGCGCCGCCGAACGGCTGGTGGACTACCCTTCTTTCGATGAGTTCTGGGAGAAGGGCCACGTCGAGATTCCCGCCCCCGAGCGGCCGCACGTGCTGTTCGAGGATTTCCGGCAGGACCCGAAAGGGCGGCCGCTGGGCACGCCGTCGGGAAAAATCGAGATTCACTCCAAGACCATCGAAGGCTACGGCTACGCCGACTGCCCGCCGCACCCCGCCTGGCTGGAGCCTTGCGAATGGCTCGGCGGGGTGGAAGCCGCGGACTACCCGCTTCATTTGATCTCAAACCAGCCCACCTATCGCCTGCACAGCCAGATCGACACCGGCCGCAACAGCCGGGAGAACAAGATCAAAGAGCGCGAAGCGATGTGGATGCATCCGGATGATGCCCGGAAGAGAAATCTCGCCGATGGCGATGTGGCGCGCGTTTTCAACAGCCGGGGAGAAATTCTCGCCGGGGTCCGCGTCACCGACACGGTCCGCCCGGGCGTCATCCAGATCCCCACCGGGGCCTGGTACGACCCGCTCGTTCCCGGCGAGATCGGCACCCTCGACGTGCACGGCAACCCCAACGTCCTGACGCCGGACAAGGGCACTTCGAGCCTGGGACAGGGCCCCTCCGCCCACAGCACCCTGGTCGAGGCGGAAAAATACGAAGGGGAGCTGCCGGAGATTCAGGTCTTCCGCCCGCCTGTCATCGAAGGCTGAAAACGCTTCTTCTTCGCGTCAAAATATTTTCTTCAACAGATTCCCGATGGGATCGTTTTCTCCGAAAATCAGGAAATAGAGCAGGATGACCAGCCACGTGACGAAAGAAGGCATCTTCGACCAGGCATAGACCCTTCGGCGGAATCCAAGGCGAAGGAGAAGCTCGACCGCCACGACCCCGGCCATCCCGCCCAGGGCGAACTGCCGGAACCGGGTGAGGGAAACTCCCAGGGCATCCATCGCCAGAAACCCCAAAATTCCCCCGCCAATGATGCCCACCAGAAAAACATAAAAAGGCCATGAGACTTCGGGCATTTCTTCTGGGGCGCCTTCGGCGCGCTCTTGTTCTTCGGTCATCGCAATTTTCTCCCATCATTCCCATTGACTGCAGGCGGGACAAAAGTAACAAAAATATATTCTCTTGCAGAATTTTCACCATGTCGGCACCGATCCTCATCCATTTCTCTTGCGATTTCAATGCTTTCTTTCCGAGGGCGGCTGCCCTTCCCTCCACGAATTTTCTGTGCGGCGATTTTGCGTGCCGTGGCCCATATTTGAGACAAAGGGCGGGAACCGTGCTGCCAAGAGGAGGGAAGGCGATGTCGGAAAAACGCATCGGCCGGATCAATCATGTGTTCAGGAAAATCAGTGCCGCCAGCCTCGTGCTTGAGGAGCCCATCAGCGTCGGCGATCGCATCCACATCGAAGGCCATACCACGGACATGATCCAGAAAGTCGGATCCATGCAGATTGACCGCAAGCCGATCCGGCGGGCATGGCGGGGGGATAACGTCGCCATCCTCGTCCACGGGAGGGTTCGCGAGAACGACGAGGTTTATCTCGTGAGCTACGATGACAAAGAAGGCTTCCTTACCGAGGACCAGGAAGACAAGCTGGTGGGGGTCGGTGCCGAGGAGGACGAAGTCCTTTTGTAGGAAAACATGAAAAACGGTTTTGTTCGCCCATCTTCCGGCATGTCCGGAGGAAAAGGGGTTGTTTGCGGCTTTCATGCGTCACGTGCTATTGAGCCTCCCCTTCCTTCAACCGATCGAGCCGCAGGCGGTGGCGCGCATCGCTGAGCCGGGCGGCGGCCCCGTAGACGGCGGCAAGCGTGCCGAGGCAGGTTCCCCCCGCGATGAGAAACATGATCAGAATCTGATACTTGATCGCCTCCAGCGGATCCACGCCCGAGAGTATCTGGCCCGTCATCATTCCGGGAAGCGAGACCACCCCCGCCGCCGCCATCGCGTTGACGATGGGGATCAGCCCGCTCCGCACGGCCCGCCGCACGAGGGGGCGAAACGCCTCCTGGCGGGGATACCCCAGCGCAAGCATGGCCTCGATTCCCGCCCGCTCGCTTCCAATCTGGCCGGTCAATGCATTCAGGCCCAAGGCAACGCCCGTCATGGTGTTGCCGAGGATCATGCCGAGCAGCGGGATGGCATAGCGCGGGTGGTACCAGGGGTCGGGCTGAATCTGGGTCGCCAGCGCAAAGACCGTCACGACCGTTCCGGCGAAAAGCATGGAGACGGTCCCCAGGCCGTAGGACCACCATCCCGACAGGCCGCGTTCCTGCCGCGCAGAGGCCTCCCGCCCGGCGAAGAGAATCATGACGGCTGCCGCAAGGGCGGTCAGGGCGGGCGAAACCAGATCGAAGAGCGCCTTGAGCACCAGCCCCATGACGCCGAGCTGCACCACCATCCGGAGCGCGGAAAGAAGGTACGGCCGCGCAAGCGAGAGCCGCAGCCAGACGGAGATTCCGGCGTTGAGTCCGATCAGGAGCCCGGCCAGGAACAGATCCAGCCCATCCAGAGAGATGAAGGTGGCTTTCATGATCCCTCTCCGGAGATCGTCCCGCCCGCGATCCGCAAGCGGCGCCGCGCCAGACGCGCCGCCTGGGCGGAATCGTGCGTGCTGAACAAGATGGCGGCGCCCTGTCCCAGGCGCTCCCTCAGGATGGCCTCGACCGCCACCGCGGAATCCGGGTCAAGTCCCGAAGTCGGCTCATCCAGCAAGAGGACGCGGGGAGCGCGCAGCAGCGCCCGCACGAGAGCGAGGCGGTGCCGCTCTCCGGTGGAGAGCACCGCGAGGGGACGCCGGAGAACTTCGGAGGGAAGGCCCAGCGCGGGCAAAAGCGCCAGGGCCGCATCGGGGTCCTCAAAATGCGCGGCCGGGGTGTCCGCCCACCAGCCGGGCTCGGCGGCGAGGTAGATCACCTGCCGGCGCCACTGGGGCGCCGGCATCTGCCCGCGCGCGGCGTCATCGAGAAAAACACTTCCTTCGTTGGGGTCGAGATCGGCGATGGCACGGAGGAAGATCGTCTTCCCGGAGCCGGAGGGACCGAGCAGCGCCACCGCCTCGCCTGCGGCCACGTCCAAATCACAAGGAGCAAGGCCGGGACGGCTGAGTCCCCGGATTTTGAGCATTGCAACTCTCCCTACGTCAACCCCTCTTCCATGCGGGAGCGAAGCTGGGCGTCATCGGCGAAGATGCCGTCATCGAGCTCCACGCCCAGCCCACTCGCCACCCGGGCGATGTAGTTGCGGTAGCTCGAAACGGTCGCGATCTCGAGGATCTGCACATCGCTGAACCCGGCCTCCCGGAGCTTCTCGATGTCCGCCCCGCCGACCGTCCAGGGCACCAGCGTAATCTTCTCGGCATACTCGAGCATGGCCCGATCCCCGGGGCTCAGCTCCGCTCCGCGGAAGTCCTCCTTCAGCGCCAGCGCCTTTTTCTTCGCATCCCCCGAATCCACTTCACAGAGAAACTCTCCGTGAGAGACTGTTCAGTAGCGGCATTTCAGAAGGGAGGAAATCGTGACCGCCAGCATCTCCTCGCGGGCGCGGCCCAGCGAAGTGGCCCCGAAGGTGATCGCCCTCGAAAAATCGAAATAGGCCTGCATGAGATCGGGCTTGAGGCTGTATATCTTCCGGATGTTGGGGACATAGCCCCGGAGGCGGGCGGCTTCATCATATTGGCGCTTCACGTCCCCTTCTGCGCCGGACTCATCGATCGTTTCAATCCAGGCCATTTCACTCTCCCTCTGCGCACGGGGCTGAAAGCATCGAATATCTCAACCCTTCACCACAATGTTCACGAGACGCCCGGGAACCACGATTTCCTTGACGACCGTTTTGCCCTCGAGATAGTTCGCCGCGGCGGCTTTCGCCTTTTCGAGAAGCTCCTCTTTCCCGGCCTCTGGAAGGGCCATAAAGGTGCGGCGGGTCTTTCCGTTGATCTGGACGGCGAATTCCTTCTCC
>JAQBZT010000252.1 GCA_027622355.1 bacterium
GTTTTGACGCGGTGATCCGGGCGCTTCCGCGGGTGCGCGAGAAGGTGCCGGAGGCGGTTTATCTGATCGTGGGGAAGGGCCCGGAAGAGGAATCCTTGCGGGCGCTGGCCCGGGAAGCCGGGGTCGGTGAGTTTGTCCATTTTCTGGGGGAGGTTGCCCCCGGTGCGCTCGGCCGCGGCGATTTCGCCTACTATCAGGCGTGCGATGTGTTTGCCATGCCGAGCCGTGCGGAGGCCGGAGGAAAGGTCGCCGAGGCCTTCGGAATCGCCTACCTCGAGGCGGGGGCCTGCCGGAAGCCGGTGGTGGGCGGCCGCTCGGGCGGCGCCGCCGAGGCGGTGGCGGACGGTGAATCGGGGATTCTCGTGGACGCGGACCGCGAGGGTGCCCTGGCCGGGGCGCTCATCCGTCTCCTGGAAGATGGGGAGCTGGCCCGGAGGATGGGCGAGGCCGGAAGGCGGCGGGCCGAGGCGCGCCGCTGGGAGGTTGTGGCCGGAGAGTACGAACAGGTTTTGCGGGAGACCGTCGGTGGCTAGGGTGCTCGATGTGGGAAGCGGCTGGAAAGACGAGCCCGGCGTGATCGGAGCGGACATCCGCAAGAAGGTGCGGCCCGATGTCTGCTGCAATCTGGATGTGGACGGGGATGGGCTGCCCCATTTTCCGTTTCGGGACGATGCGTTCGATGAGGTGCGCGTCATTCAGACGATTGACCATTTCCAGAACATCGTCCCCGTCATGGAGGAGATCCACCGGGTGGCGAAACCTGGAGCCAAAGTGATCATCACGGTCGCCCACGTGTCGAGCATCTACTCCTGGAGCGATCCGGTCCATTACCTGCATCTGACCAGCCGCTCCTTTCTGTGCTTCACGGATCACCCCACGAAGGGGGCGGCCTACACCGGGCCGCTTCTCCGCCAGAATGCGTTCCGCTTTGTCTTCAGCAAGTCGATCATCTCCCTCATCCCCCGTTTCATCTGCCTTTTTTCTCCTCGGATCTACGAGAAGCATTTTTGCTGGATGTTTCCCGCGAACGACATGTACTTCGAGTTTGAGGTTCTGAAATGATCGGAATGCTCGAGGACCTGAAGCGGGAGGTCAGCGCCGCATTTCAGGAGCGCTCCCCACTCGAAAGGGTTGCGCTGGGCGGGCTCGCGGGTTTTCTGGCGGCCTCTCCGTTTTCCATCTCCCTTTCGCAGATATTCGTGTTTTCCGCGATCGGCGCCTGGCTGGCCTCCCTTTGGATGGGCGGGCAGAAGGTGCGCTTTCCCCTGCTGCGGCCCTTCGCGCTTTTTGCGGCGCTCACGATCGTGAGTGCGCTTTTGTCGGACGATCCGTTCCGGAGCCTCAAGGACGCCCGCCAGTTGGTTCAAATCCTGATTTTTTATTGTGCGCTGAACACCCTTCGGAACGAGAAGGAGACCGGGGCGCTGGTGAAGGTACTTTTCGGGGCGGCCGCTGCGGCCTCCGCCTACTCGCTTATCGCGGCGCTGGGGCGCCCACTCGGACTGGGGAGCCGGCTCTCCGGCTTTTTCAGCATCTATATGACGCTCGGCGGGTTCTTGCTCATCGTGGAGGCTCTGGCCCTGGCCTATCTGGCGGTTCCCGGAAAAAATGTGCGGAAAGGGTGGGTGGCCGCGGCGGCGGCGGTGATGTTCGCCGCTCTGGTGGCCACGCTGAGCCGGAACGCCTGGATCGGACTTTTCGTCGCGGCGGTCATCTTGATCATTGTGCAGAAGAGCCGTTGGGCGACCGGGGCGCTGCTGGCGGCGGTGGTCCTCGCCGTTCTCATCGGCCCTGCATCCGTGCGCGATCGCATGATGAGCATGACAAACCTGAAGAGCCGGGCCGTCGCCGAGCGGGTCTATCTCTGGAGGAGCGGATTGGCCATGATCGGCGATCGCCCGCTGCTGGGCTTCGGCCTCGACAACATCAAGAAGAACTACCCCCGCTACGCCCACCCCGGGGCGCTGAAGGAAAAAACCAGCCACATTCACAACAACATTTTGCAGGTGGGCGCCGAGCGGGGGCTTCTCGCGCTGGCCGCCTGGCTGTGGATCTGGTGGGTTTTTTTCCGGGAAGCTGGCCGGAGGGTGCTCTTAACGGCGGATGCCCGCTTCGGGCGGCGGTTTCTCCTGACCGGCAGCCTTATCGCTTTGGCGGGTTTTCATGCGGCGGGGATGTTCGAGTACAACTTCGGCGACTCGGAGGTCGTCATGCTCGCCTACTTCGTCATGGCGCTTTCTTTTGTGGGGCCTGAACCCGGGCCTAGTGGAGCCGGATGAAGCTCTGGAACAAGCTGAGCCGCCGCACGGATTCGGTGGCGACCAGCGGTATCTCGCCCAGCTTCTTGCCTTTCAGCTCGTAGCGGATGTGTCCGATCCGCTGTCCGGCCTGTACCGGCGCATAGATGTTGGCCGGGATTTCGGCGATTGCCATGATCTTCCTTCCGTATCCCTGCTCGACCAGCACCCGGAGGTCGCCCTTTTTCCGGAGAACGATCTCTTCCTTTTGGCCGCCCCGGATTTGGACGGTGTGGGGGACGGGAAATTCCGTATTTTTCGCGGGCTGGTACCAGTGGTAGCGGTCGAAACCCCATGACAGGAGCTTGCGCGCTTCCTTGAAGCGCGTGCGGGGGTGCCCCGAACCGAGGACGATGGCGATCAGCCGGAGATTTCCGCGTTTCGCGGTAGCCACCACGCTGTAGCCGGCGGCCCGGTAGGAGCCGGTCTTGAGGCCGTCCACGCCCGGAAACCGGCCGACCAGGCGATTGGTGTTGGTCAGGATGAATTTTCCGTCCCGGAACGGCGCATGGCGCATCTGGCCCCATTCGGTGACGATGGGATGCTCCAAAAGCGCACGGGCGAGGATGCCGGCGTCCCGGGCGCTCATCCGGTTCGGGGGGCGCCGGCGGTCGGGCGGAAGACCGTGAACATTCACGAATTTTGTGTCGGTCATTCCGAGCACGCGGGCTTTTTCGTTCATCCTCTGGATGAAAAGTTCTACGCTGCCGGCGACGTGTTCAGCCACCGCGTAGGCCGCATCGTTCGCGGAGCCGATGAGAATGGCTTTCATGAGATCGATCAGGGCGAAGCGCTCTCCCTGGGCAAGGTATACCTGATGGCCGCCGATGCGGGAAGCTTCCCGTGAGACGGTCACGACATCATCGAGCCCCACGGTTCCGGCCTTGATCCGCTCCAGAGTGAGCAGAACGGTCATCATCTTCACGAGGGATGCGGGGATCAGGCGTGCCCGGATGTTGTGGGAGCGGAGAACGCGGCCGGTCTGCGCTTCGAGCAGCAAGATGGACTGGTAGGAAATATTTCTGCGGTCCTTTTCCGCAAAAGCCGGCGCCCGGGAAGAGAGGCTTGTGGCGATCAAGAGAAAGAGGAGAGCGGCAAAGGCTTTTCGCAGAATTTCTCGGCGCAAGGCAGTTTCTCCGGGGGTACTGAAAGGGCGGGACTGTTTCTTAATCTTAATTCTCACAGTAATCTACTATCTGTTTGAATTTTAGTTATTTTTCACTTTTTTTAACGCCATGTCAAGCGGGGGTTTCTGGACTGCGGGCCAGAAGGGAGGGGCGCTGGGCGCGGCGGGGGAGCCGAAATCAATTATTTGCGCGTGCCCCCTCCCTTTGCTACCTTGAGGCATCTTTGGGGGTGGCAAGCTGCCGGAAGATACCGCTCTTGAATTTGTCTTTCACGATTCGGGGAGGATCGCAGATGTTTAAGGGCTCTTTTGTCGCCATGGTGACCCCCTTCCGGGGCGGGAAGCTGGATGAAGCCGGAATCCGCTCGCTGGTGGACTTTCATCTCGAGAACGGAACCCACGGGATCGTCGCCTGCGGCACGACGGGCGAGTCCGCCACGCTCAGCCACGCCGAGCACGACCGCGTCATCGAGCTTGTGGTGGAGCACGTGAGGGGCCGCATCCCGGTAGTTGCGGGAGCAGGCTCTAACAGTACGGCGGAAGCGGTGCAGCGGACGAAATTCGCCAAGGATATCGGCGCGGACGCCGCTCTGCTCGTCGTTCCCTATTACAACAAACCTACCCAGGAGGGGCTGTACCAGCATTTTTGCGCCGTGGCCGGGGCGGCGGATATCCCCAACATTCTCTACAACGTTCCCGGAAGAACGGTGATCCAGATCGACCCCGGCACGGTGGCGCGCCTGGCCGAGATTCCCAATATCGTTGGCATCAAGGAGGCGACGGGGAACATCTCCAACACCTGCGAGCTGGTGTCGAAGTGCCCGGATGACTTTTTCATCCTCTCGGGCGATGACTTCGTGACGCTTCCGATGATGGCGATGGGCGCCGTCGGGACGATATCGGTGACGGCCAACGTGGCGCCGGCCGATGTGGCCGCCATGTGCCAGGCCCAGCTCGAC
>JAQBZT010000253.1 GCA_027622355.1 bacterium
TCTTCCGCCGGTACAGGTTCGGCAAGTCCTCGGGCGCGTACGGGCCCACCTTTCGGGAACGGCCCATCCTGCCGGCACGGTCGAGCCCAAAAACGATTCCGATGAAAACCTGAGGATCGGTGAAATCCTGCTTTCAGAAGGAAACATCTCGAACGATGACCTGCAGAAAGCGCTCTCCCTGCAAAACAGGGGGATCGGGGAAATTCTGGTTGCGGAAGGGGTGGTCCTCCCGGAAAAAATCCAGGCGGCCCTTGAAAAGCAGCACGCCGTGAGCGATCGGCCCCGTGGTTCCATCCGCGTCGACATTGAGAGGCTCGACAACCTCATGAACCTGGTCGGCGAGTTGGTCATTTCCCAAACCCAGGTGGCGGACTACTTCCGAAAGGACGGCCATTTCGAAAACGACGGTGAATTCGGGAGGAACATCGGCCACCTGGGCAAAACCACGAAAGAAATGCAGGATCAGGTGATGTCCCTGCGGATGGTTCCTCTCCGCCCGATTCTCCAGAAAATGACCCGCGTCGTCCGGGACGTCGCCCAGAAATCCGGGAAAAACGTCCGCCTCTTGCTCTCCGGCGAAGATACCGAAGTCGACAAAACCGTCAACGAAATGCTGAACGATCCGCTTGTGCATATCCTCCGGAATTCGGTGGACCACGGCATTGAAACCCCCACTGATCGCAAGGCCGCCGGGAAATCTCCGGAAGGTGTCATCCACCTTTCTGCGAAGCACGAGAGCGGAAACATCGTCATCGAGATTTCGGACGACGGGAAGGGACTCGATAAAACACGCATTTTAAGGAAAGCCGTCGAAAAAGGGCTCGTACAGGCGGATGCGCAGCTGAGTGATTCGCAGATTCACCAGATGATCATGTCCCCCGGATTTTCCACGGCCGAAAAAATCACGGATATCTCGGGAAGGGGGGTCGGTCTCGACGTCGTCAAAAGAAATATCGAGCAGCTTCGGGGCAACATTGAGGTCCAATCCACCGAGGGAAAAGGTTCCCGCTTTACGATTCGCCTTCCACTCACCCTGGCCATCATCGACGGCATGCTCGTCCTCTCGGGCGGCAATAAATTCATTCTTCCGGCCCTGTCCATCATCCGTACGCTTCAGCCGAAACCTGAGGAAATCAAGGCGATTCAGGGCAAGGGCGAGGTGATCAGCACCGCCGATGATCTGTGGCCGCTTATCCGGATGGATCGGCTCTACGGCTTGCGAGACGTGCCCATCGCCCCCGCGGACGGGCTCGCCGTGATCGTCGAAAATCACAAGGGAGAGAATTACGCCCTGCTCGTCGACGAACTCCTGGGACAGCAGCAGGTGGTCGTCAAAAGTCTGGGGCCTTTGATCCCGGAGGGAATGGGGATCGCGGGGGGAACCATTCTCGCGGATGGCCGCGTGGGTTTGATTCTCGATCTGGCGGGCATCCCCGCGGCCTTTCAAAAATTCCGGAACTCCCGCCGGGCGAAGAAAAGCCTCCCCCAGGAGAACGCACCCGGCCCAGAAGACCATGACGCGTTGGTCCGCATGTCCTCCTGAGAGGGCGCAGCGCCGAAGGAGCGAGCGATGGAAAACGGAACGGCCACGAAGATATCCCAGCGAGGGGGGAAATTTCTCACCTTCCGCCTGCGCGATGAAGAATACGCCATCGACATCCTGACCGTCCGGGAGATCATCGGCGTCCAGCCCATCACCGAAATTCCACAGGCGCCCGGCTTTCTGAAAGGCGTGATCAACCTTCGGGGAAGAATTATTCCCATCGTCGACATGCGGACAAAATTCGGTTTCCCGGAAAAAGAACACGACACCGAAACGTGCATCATCGTCATCGTGATCGAAAAGACGGCCGCCGGGATCATCGTTGACGCCGTCTTGGAGGTCTTGGACATCGAATCGGACAGTCTCGACCCGGCGCCATCCATCGGCGAGACGGATTCGAATCAGTTCGTAACCGGACTGGCAAAAATCCATGACCGCCTCATCATCCTTCTCGATCCCGCAAAAATCCTCTCGCCAACGGAAAAAGAGATCGTGGAGTCCGCCGCAGAATGAAAGAAACGCCGGTATTTGACATTCCGCGCCTCTCCCCCGAGGAGTTCAACTCGTTCCGCGCGCTTATCTACCGCTACACGGGGATATCCCTGAACCTGCAGAAAATCGAGATGGTGCGGGGGCGCCTGTCGAAGCGGTTGCGCGATCTCGGGCTGGACTCTTTCCAGGAGTATTTCGAATACCTGACCGGCAACGCCCTGGACAGCGAGTTGCCTCATCTGATTGACGCTATCTCGACGAACAAAACCTCTTTTTTCCGGGAGGCGCTTCACTTCGAATTTCTGCGCGAGGTGGTTTTCCCGGCCCTCATGTCAAAGAAAAAAAATCTCCACGAGCGGCGAATACGAATCTGGAGCGCCGGCTGCTCCACCGGAGAGGAACCCTATTCCATCGCGATGGAGGCCGCGCGGGCGGACCTGCTCTCCCTTCCCCAGTGGGACACCCAGATACTCGCAACGGATATTTCCGAAGAAGTCTTGTGTCATGCGCGAGCGGCCACCTATCAATCGGAAAAGCTGGAGGATCTGCCCGAAGGCGACATCAAACGCTTCTTCTGCAATGTGGAGAAAGGGCGGTACCGGGTCAACGACAAACTGCGGAATCACGTCCAGTTCCGCCGGCTGAATCTTCACGAAAACACTTTCCCCTTCCAGAATCCTTTCGACATTATTTTTTGCCGAAATGTGATGATCTATTTCGATATGCCCAGCAAGCGAACCCTCCTCGACAAGTACTACCGCCACCTCTTGCCCGGCGGATACCTGTTCACGGGGCATTCGGAAAGCCTCTCCAGCATCCAGACGAATTTCCGGTACGTCCGCCCGGCCGTTTACCAGAAACCATCGCCCGCTTGAAACTCCCCCGCCCTCTTTCTCTTGCTTTCACGTGAACTCCGGAATGCCGGCTGCGCACGGAATCCCCGTCGTTGCCAAAAGACTTTTTTTCGCCTAGATTGTCCCTTCATGCAGACGCAGGTGCACCCCCCATACGGGGATGCAGGGAAGCCGGTGAAAGTCCGGCGCGGACCCGCCGCTGTAACCGGGGACGAAAGCGGTTGCGAATCCACCGGCCAGTTTCCGCCGGGAAGGAAGCCGTGAGTAGACTGATCCGGAAGCCAGAAAACCGGCCTGCGATGTCATCCACCGCAGCATCCTCGCGGAAAGGGAGGTGCGGCTGAGAAGGAAAACCCACCGGCACCCCGAAGTGAATACATGCCGGCTCTCTGGGGTTTTCTGCTTTCATCCCCCATCTCTCATTTTCGATGAATACGAGATTTGCCCTCCGGGCGGCGAGGCGCCGCCCGGTCCATCCGGCAGGTGTCGGGAACCCGGTGAGAGACCGGGGCTGCCCAGCAGCTGTGAGCGACGCGGCTTTTGCAATGTACCACTGGGCCTTTCGGGCCCGGGAAGGTGCAAAAGCCGGCCATCGTCGCAAGCCAGAAGACCGGTCTGCCGGAATTCTCATCATGGCGTCTTGGGACGCCGGGAGGACTCCGCATGTTCCCGCACCGAAAAAAACAGCCCCCGAAAACCTCGTACCGCTTGCTCCTCGCCGCCGCGGGGACGGCCCTGTTGCTCTCCCTCCTCATCCCGGGTACCTCCCCTGCCCAACAAGGGGCAGACCCGCCGGAGCTACGCCTCGACCCCATCGTCGTGACGGCGACGCGAACCCCCCGGCGTCTGAGCACCGTCGGCGATTCGATCGAATCGTTTTCAAAAGAAACAATCGAACTCATCATCCCCGGCGACCTGAACGATGTATTCCGTACCGCCACCGGAATCATCGTGGAACAATCCGGCAGCCGGGGCGCCAGCACGAGCTTCCGCATCCGGGGCAGCGAAGACAATTTCGTCAGCGTCATGATTGACGGATTCAAGATCTCCGCCCCGGACGGCGGCCGCTTCGATTTCGAGAATCTCTCCCCCGAATGGATCGGAGGAGTGGAGATCCTCCGGGGCCCGCAAAGCCCGCTCTACGGCTCCGACGCCGCGGCCGGCGCCGTCAACCTCCTGCTTGACGTCGGAAAACACGGCGAACCCTACCGGTTCGAGACTGGGGCCCGTTACGGAAGCTTCACCACCTGGGAGGAGTTCTTCAAGGTGCGCGGCGGGGGGGAAAAAACGGGTTTTCTGGCCACCCTCAGCCGGATCGATACAAACGGGAGATTCGAAAACGACGGCTACTACCGGACGGTCGGCACCATCGCTTTCGACTATTTCCCCACCGATCGGGCCAAAATCCGGTTTCTCTACCAGGCCAACCAGAGCCGCTTCGATGCCACCTCCGACAAC
>JAQBZT010000254.1 GCA_027622355.1 bacterium
CTTCTGTTTCCGCTGCTCGGGCTGGGGGTGAATCTTCTCTTCGGCTGGAGAAGGGGAGAGAAATTCGCCGGCTATGTGGCCAGCCTCGCCATGGCGGGCGCTTTCCTCTCGGCGCTCTGGGGTTTTTATGCGCTGCTTCAGATCCCTCCGGCGGGGCGCCTCCTGCAGACGACGCTCTTTGAGTGGATTCCGGTCGGGAAGTTTCTCGTCAAGGCGGGCTTCATGCTCGATCCGCTCGCTTCGCTCATGACGCTGGTCGTGACGGGGGTCGGGTTCCTGATTCATGTCTACTCGATGGGCTACATGCACGGCGACCGGAGCGTTACCCGCTACTTCATCTATCTCAACCTGTTTTCGTTCTCGATGCTGACCCTCGTGCTGGGGAGCAACTTCCTGGTTCTTTTCGTGGGCTGGGAGGCGGTGGGTCTTTGCAGCTATCTCCTCATCGGTTTCTGGTTCGAGCGCCCGGCGGCGGCCGAGGCCGGGAAAAAGGCGTTTGTGGTCAACCGGGTGGGGGATTTCTGTTTCCTCATCGCGCTCTTCCTGATCATCAGCATTTTCGGGACGCTCGATTTCGCGGAGGTGCTCAACCGGGCGCCCGCCGCTCTCGGGGCCGGCGCGGCGACGGCGATCTGCCTGCTGCTTTTTGCGGGGGCCACGGGCAAGAGCGCCCAGGTGCCGCTCTACGTCTGGCTGCCGGACGCCATGGAGGGCCCCACCCCGGTGAGCGCCCTCATCCACGCGGCGACGATGGTGACGGCCGGCGTCTACATGGTGGCGCGGACCTATGTGCTCTTTGAGCTCTCTCCGGTGGCGATGACGGTGGTGGCGACAATCGGGTCGATCACGCTTCTGCTCGCCGCGGCGATCGCCCTGGTGCAGACCGACATCAAGCGGGTGCTGGCCTACAGCACGGTGAGCCAGCTGGGCTACATGTTCCTGGCGCTGGGGGTGGGGGCCTACTCCGCCGCCATCTTCCATCTGATGACCCACGCCTTTTTCAAGGCGCTCCTGTTCCTGGGCTCGGGAAGTGTGATTCACGCCCTGAACGGGGAGCAGGACATCCGCCGGATGGGCGGTCTGCGGGCGGCTCTTCCGATCACCTCCTGGACGTTCACGATCGGGGCGCTGGCGATCGCCGGCATCTTCCCCTTCGCCGGCTTTTTCAGCAAAGACGAGATTCTTTTCGCGGCGCTGACCTCGGACAAGGGTGGCCTGATCTTCTGGTTCGTCGGCGCCATCGGATCTCTGATGACCGCCTTCTATATGTTCCGGCTGGTGTTCAAGACCTTTCACGGAAAATGTAATCTGAGCCTCGAGGAGCATCATCACCTGCACGAATCCCCCCGGATGATGACGGTTCCGCTCCAGGTGTTGGCGGTGCTTTCCTTGATTGGCGGCTGGGTGGGGATTCCCATGATTCCGGGCGCCAACGTTTTCGCCGGCTTCCTGGCGCCTTCCTTCGGCACGCTCAAGGTGGCCCACCACGAAGTGATTGTCGAGCTGGTGATGATCATCGTCTCGCTGGCGATCGCCTTCGTCGGAATATATATGGCCTATAATTTCTACATCATGCGGCGCGGCGGGATGGAAGAATATGTGGCGCGCTGGCCGGGCCTCTACCGTCTGGTCCTGAACAAATTCTACGTGGATGAGTTGTACGACGCCCTGATCGTCCAGCCGATCAAGAGGCTGGCCATCCGGCTGTGGCGCGGGGTGGACGATGGCGCGATCGACGCCGCGGTGAACGGGTCGGCTTTGCTGGTGCAGTCGGCGGGCGGCGCCCTGCGGCGGCTGCAGACGGGTTTCGTGAAGAGCTATGCGGTGTCCATGCTTTTCGGGGCGCTGGCCATTTTGCTGTACCTCGTTGTGCGGTAGCGGGAAAAGCACGGAAGGGAGTTGGTTTTGCAGGCGTTTCCTTTGATCAGCTGGTTGATTTTTCTTCCGCTGGCGGGAGGGATTCTCCTCCTCTTCATGCACGATGCGGACGAGGAGGGGAAGAAGCGCGTCCGCGCCTTCACCTTTGCGATTTCGCTGCTGACCTTTGCCATTTCCGTCTGGCTCTATACGGCATTCCGCTCCGGCGTGGCCGGGATGCAGTTTGTCGAGCAGGCCGCATGGATTCCGCGTTTCGGCATTTCCTACAAGGTGGGCGTGGACGGCATCAGCCTTCCGCTCGTCCTGCTGACGACCTTTCTGACGCCGATCTGTGTTTTGGCCTCCTGGCGGGACGTGGACCGGCACGTGCGTTTTTACCATGCCGCGTTCCTTTTCCTGGAGACGGGGATGCTGGGCGTTTTCGCGGCCCTGGATTTCTTCCTTTTCTACGTTTTCTGGGAAGCGATGCTCATCCCGATGTACCTGATCATCGGGGTCTGGGGCGGGGAGCGCCGCATCTATGCCGCGATCAAATTTTTCCTCTACACGATGGCGGGGAGCGTGCTGATGCTGGTGGCGATCCTGTGGCTCTACTTCGCCGCCGGGCTGAACACCTTCGACATCCTCCGCTATATGGAGCATCCGGTTTCCCCCGATGTGCAGGGCTGGCTCTTCGCGGCCTTCGCGCTGGCCTTCGCGATCAAGGTGCCGGTCTTCCCGTTCCATACCTGGCTTCCGGACGCCCACGTCGAGGCGCCGACGGCGGGCAGCGTGATTCTGGCGGGGGTGCTCCTCAAGATGGGCACCTACGGTTTCGTCCGCTTGGCGATGCCCCTTTTCCCGACCGCCGCGCACGATTTCGCCCCCCTGTTCATGGCCCTGGCCGTGGTGGGGATCATCTACGGGGCGCTGGTGGCGATGGTGCAGGAAGATGTGAAAAAACTCGTGGCCTACTCCTCGGTGAGCCACCTGGGTTTTGTCATGCTCGGTCTTTTCTCCTTCAACCTGCTGGGCGTCGAGGGCGGCGTGCTGCAGATGGTGAATCACGGGATCAGCACGGGCGCGCTCTTCCTCGCGGTCGGCGTTCTCTACAGCCGCCGCCACACCCGGCGGATCTCGGATTTCGGCGGCATCGCCCGCGTGATGCCCGGCTTTTCGGCGGTGTTCATCATCGCCTCGTTGAGCAGCATCGGCCTTCCGGGGCTGAACGGTTTCATCGGGGAGTTCACGATCCTGGCGGGCGTGTTCCAGCGGAACATCTATTACGGCGTGCTGGCCGCGACGGGCGTCGTGCTGGCCGCGGTGTACATGCTCTGGATGCTGCAGCGCGTTTTGTTCGCGGGGGCGCCCTCGGCGGCCAATCAGGCCTTGCCTGACATGCGCTTTCGCGAGTGGGCGGCGCTGCTGCCGCTGGTGTTCCTGATGTTCTGGATTGGCCTCTACCCGAAGCCCATCCTGAAGAAGATTGAGCCCTCGGCCCAGGCCTGGCTGCGCCAGGTGAACCGCCGGGTGCTCCGCGTGAAAGCTCCCGAAGGAAAGGGTGCCTCGATGATCAGCATGAAGGCCCGCGCCGGGGAGGGCCGCCCATGACGTTCCAGGCGCCTTTCATCAACTGGGCCTACTTCCTGCCGGTGCTGATCGTGGTGGCCGGCGGCACGCTGGTGATTTTGTGGGATGCCTTTTTCCCGCGGCGGGATCGCTCCCTTTTGGTGACGATGACGCTGGCGGTGCTGGCGGCGGCGCTGGGCGCGGCGCTGGCTTCGGGCGCGGGTGGGAGCGAAGCGCTCTCCTTTTCGGGGATGTTTCTGTTCGACGGTTTCAGCCGGATGGTTTTCGCTCTATTGCTGTTTTCGAGTTTCATGGCGGTCCTGATCGCCTCGGCACAGTCCTCCCTCCGCGATGCGCCGGCGGGCGAGTACTTCGGCCTCATCCTTTTCGCGACCTCGGGGATGATGCTGATGGCGGCGACGCGGAATCTCCTGATGGTTTTCGTGGGGCTGGAGGTGTTTTCGCTCTCGCTCTATGTCCTGGCCGGATTCATGCGGAGCGACCTCAGGGGAAACGAGGCCGCGATGAAGTATTTCCTTCTCGGCTCTTTTGCCTCGGGTTTTCTGCTCTACGGGATGGCACTCATCTACGGGGCGTCCGGTTCGCTGGATCTGGTGGATATCGCCCGGCGGCTCGCCTCCCATGCGCCCGCGCGGGGGCCGGTATTTCTCGTCGGGCTGGGCTTTGTCATCGTGGGCCTGGGCTTCAAGGTGGCGGCCGTGCCCTTCAACATGTGGACGCCGGATGTCTACGAGGGCGCCCCGACGGCGGTGACGGCGTTCATGTCGGTGGGGCCGAAGGTGGCGGCCTTCGCCGCCCTTTTCCGGATTTTCCTCGCCCTGGGGAAACATGCGGGTCCCGACATCGAGGTGGTGCTCTGGGTGCTGGCCGCCCTGACGA